>JBJTRR010000956.1:0-1831 GCA_046076185.1 bacterium
CTCAAAAAATATTTCAGGTGCTCTTCTGGCAAACCTCTCAGATTACCTAATGCCTGCTCACGAAATCTCATCACTTGACTGCCATCGCTCATTTTATAATGACCACGACATTGTCAGAACCGGATTAATCAGCAATACAACCCATATTATTACCGAATTAAATGAGGTTGACAATAAGATGAATCGTTTCTATCAGCCCTTCCGGTGATACGCAAGACCATTGCACACCGGTAAAGTTAATCCCCACAGGGCAATAATTACACCATTTCAAAACTTTAAAAAAACGCATTACAAATAAAGACCATGCTTGAAAAAGTCAATTGACACTAAAGTGCATGTATCGAGACTGTGCCCATTTTCCATGAAACAGGAATGGATCGGCCCTGCGATTTTCACCCTGCAATCTTGCAACCGGCCGATTTCGTGCGATAATGAGTGATCATTTCAATGCCTGCCTGAGCCGGGGCAGCCCACGACACGTTGTGCGGAAAAGGAATTCGTGGCATGGCCAAAACTCCCGACTCCCATGAAAAGCAGCCGCCGCACCAGGCCCTGAATTCGCCTTCAAAATCAAATATCACCTCGTGTTATTCACAGTTGGGGGTTGAAGCCGTTGAGAAGGTCGGGGCGTCGGCCCTGATCATTCTGGCCGAGACGATGCCTGATCTGAGCTGGACGAAGAACCGCGATTTCCCGGTGATTGTCGCCAGTTCCTCAGAAAAAGTGCTGAACGCAGCCAAAGAACATGGCCTGAGCGTGATTGAGATGGAGCCGCTGGATCATTCCATCGTTGATCGCATCAGCCTGAGCCTGCTTGAGGCCGTTTCGCTTGATCTTGTCGGCTCGGCCGACCGCGTTGTCGTGCTTTACAGTGGCTTTGAGGCGGGCATTCTTGACAGTATGTCGATTGTCAGGCTTGGCTCGCACTTGGAACGCCTGAAGCCACGCGACCTGCGCGAACTTGATTCGTTTGTTCCCTTTGAAACGCTCAAATGCGTGGTCGATATCGCCACAGAAATTGGCCGCGAGGGGCGTGAAGGCACCCCCATTGGCACAATGATGGTCGTGGGCGACCACCGAAACGTGCTGGAACGAACGCGAACGCTTGGTTTTGACCCCTTCAAGGGATATCCCAGGAAAGACCGCAACATTCGCGATAGCCGCGTGCGTGAGGCCATTAAAGAGATTGTGCAACTTGACGGAGCCATTGTCATTTCACGCGATGGCACGGTGGAAGGTGGCTGCCGGTTGATCGACGCCCCCGTGCAGGGCCTTTCACTGCCCAAAGGGCTTGGCACTCGCCACTGGGCTGCAGCAGCCATTACGGCGGTTACCAAATCGCTGGCCGTCGTTGTCAGCCAGTCCACAGGCTCAGTCAGGTTGTTCCGCGAGGGCGAAGTCATTCTCAGGGTTTCACCCATGCGCCGGGCCAGAGCGATGAAATGGACAGAACAGGAGCTGGAGCCCCCTGCCCCAGGCTCAAAAACCGAATGACGGCAGCATGCACCCTGAGAGTCAGATCAGGCTCAAAATTGGAATAATCGATACACTGGTAAAAACTGACAAAACCCATACAAATCATACACGTAAATCTTTATAAAATTTAGAGTTACGACACTCAAGCCAGCGTCGGTTCGTGACGATACCAATAGCGTCGATCATGGTCCTCGTACCCCATGATAGATTAACGGGGAGCACCAAACAGGTGACTTTACCTTGGAGTACTAAGGGTTTGGTGAAGTTAACGCTTCATGAAATGACTTGGTCGGGTTCGGGAAAGCCTTCCAGGAATAAGTCGCATGATCTTCTCGTCACAAGTAGTGGAAGAGGC
>JBJTRR010000957.1:0-1774 GCA_046076185.1 bacterium
TCGGGTCTATGGTCCGCTTGACGAGGCTGGTGTCGAGAAGATGCTGGAAGAGCTGCGTAAGGGGCCGGTGCCCCCGGAAGATCTTTGAAGACGGGGCTGGGAGAGTGAGTATTGCGAGCGGTATTTTCCGCCGCTGATCAATCTGGAGAGCTAAGGCTGTGGCTGCTTTCGAACCGGTACTGAGCCGAAACTGGAATAACCCTGACATTCTTTCCGTAAAGACATACGAGTCAAAGGGTGGCTATGCGGCTTCACGCAAGTCCCTGACAAGCATGTCGCCTGATGATGTTGTGAATCTGGTGAAGGCGTCGGAGCTTCGCGGTCGTGGCGGTGCCGGCTTCCCGACTGGTATGAAATGGTCGTTCCTGCCCAAGGACAGGCAGGAGACCTTCATGTGCGTCAATGGCGACGAGAGCGAACCGGCCACGTTCAATAATCGTTATCTGGTGGAAAAAGATCCGCATCAGTTTATTGAAGGCATTCTGATCGGTTGCTATGCCACCCGTGCCCGCGTAGCATATGTCTATCTGCGATTTGAATATATCAAGGCCATTCATATTCTTGAAAAAGCAATTGCCGAAGCCCGTGCGGCCGGCCATCTTGGCAAGAATATTTATGGTTCAGGTTTTGATCTGGAGATCTGGTGCCACCGGGGAGCGGGGGCGTATATCTGCGGTGAAGAGACTGGCTTGATTGAGTCGCTGGAAGGCAAGCGTGGGTGGCCGCGTATCAAGCCGCCATTCCCTGCGATTGAAGGGGCCTTCCGCAAGCCAACGGTCGTCAATAACATTGAAACGCTGGCATGCGTGCCGCACATTGTTGAGCGTGGAGCCGAATGGTTCAAGTCTATTGGCACGCCCAAATCCTACGGGCCGAAGCTTTACACGATCTCAGGCCAGGTGAATAAGCAGGTCTGTGTTGAACTGCCGCTGGGCGTGACAACCAATCAGCTTATTGAAGAACATGGTGGCGGAGTGTGGAAGGGCCGCAAGGCGAAGGCGGCCGTGCCGGGCGGTATCAGTATGGGAATTCTCAAAAAGGAGGAATTTGATATTCCTCTCGATTTTGAAGAAATTCGCAAGACGGGCTGCCTGGGCCTGGGCACTGCAGCGGTGACGGTGATGGACGACACCACCCGCATAATTGACTATCTTTATAACACCTCGCGGTTTTTTGCCCATGAATCGTGTGGCCAGTGCACGCCCTGTCGCGAGGGCACAGGTTGGCTCTACAAGACAATCAAGCGTATTCGCAGCGGTGGCGGCCGGATTGAAGATCTCGACCTGATGAATCATCTGGCCAATAACATGGGCATCACGCCGGGCACAACCATCTGTGGTCTGGCTGATGGTGCAGCATGGCCCATCAAGAACGCGATTGCCAAGTATCGTGATGAGCTTGAGGAGTTTATCCGGACTCATCAGGATCCTGCCTACCGGATTTCGCCGGTGCAGGACGCCATTTCAAAGGGATCTTCACCCCTTGCAATGAACAGTTCCATGTTTGTGCCGGACATTGGTCTGGCGAAGGCTCAGGGCTCAAAGTGAGCCTCGGTTTCAGCGGTAATTGACTTATCTGACACCTATCGGCGGAAACGGCAATGGCGACCATCATCATCGACGGCCAGAACTACGAACTGCCTGAGGGCGCGAAATTTAACGCGATTCAGGCGGCGCGGCATTTTGGCATCGAAATCCCGTATTACTGCTGGCATCCGGCACTTTCTGTCGTAGCCAACTGTCGTATGTGCGAGATCGAAGTCGGCACGAAGGAC
>JBJTRR010000958.1:0-2059 GCA_046076185.1 bacterium
AGCCCGACCCCAACCAGGGACATAAAGAATGTTAAAAAAGACATTCTACAGGGATTCTCTGGCCTGAGGATAAGAGATTTACAACATATTATTATATATCTATATTTCATTTGTCTTGGTCAAATTGCAATCGAAACGGCAAATCAACAATTCAAAACCGGGCAGCTCGATTCAACTTCAGCAGAAAACAGCACTTGTTTTCAGTTTTGGCTGTGAGTTTCCAAATATCCCTGACAGATGTTATTATACTCCCACTGTACTTCAAATAACGAACGACTTCAAATCAACAAGCCGAAATTCATCATGATATTAAGTGATTAAAGTGATGTGATCACGCGTTGAAAACCCATCTTATCGGCTGGCTTATGATGACAGGGGATCAAGCCGATCTGGCTTTTTTCCCAAGTTTTTCACGAATTTTCGTTGTCACATCATCAGGCAATGGCCTGGGGGCCCTGTCCTCGCCTGATTCGACCAGCCGGGTCAGCTGATTTGACAATTGCGAATCTCTCAACCAGGGCTTGCCGATGGCCGCACATCTTTCGGCGAATCGGGCGGCGATGCTGCCCCGAAGCACTTCGCCTGCGGCCAGCCGGCCATCGGGCAGCCTCAAAATCTGCACGCTCAGGCCCGTCATCGCGGTGCCCACCACCACCATCTCTGTGGCGGGCAGCAGTTTTTCGATCTTCCCCTGTTCGCGAATCGTGCCGGCCAGCTTGCGGCGGCGGTTTTTCAGCTCGGGGTCGCCTTCCAGTTCACGAATTTCACGTCGGGCTTCGTCTGATGATTGTCGCAGCCTGTCGAGCCAGTACCGCTTCGCCAAAAACCATTCCATCAGTCCCAGAAAGACAAGTGGCAGCACAAGCAGGGCCAGCGACCGGGCCATGATGCCCCGGCCCGCCGCCAGTTCTCTCTCAAGCAGCTCGCGCGACCAGACACCATCATTCATGGCGGAATGATCCCAGCTCCACACCAACAGGCTTGCCACAGCGATGCATCCCGCAAATGCCGCCAGTGGCCGGGCCACAGCCAAAGCCAGACGATGACCCAGTGGCGGCCGCGATGGCCCGGAATCCTCATCAAATTTCGACCAGAATTTCAGCAGCCTGCCAACATTCGGCAGGGCCAGTGTCGGTGTCCACGATCCGCCCGAAGTTAGCTGGTGCATCGCCAGAAGCACCACCCACGTGCCCAGGCAAACCACAAGCAACGGTTCAGCCACCGCCAGAAGTGGACCGGCCAACATGGCGCGAAGCCTTTGGCCCGTCATTTCGCCGCTCACAAGCTGCGGCAGACTGCGAAACATCTCGCGGATAATCTGCACAAAGCCATCGGCCAGGGCTTTGGCCCGCAATGTCACCAGCAGAAGGGCGAAAGCCAGAGCCACCGACCGCACCAGCGACGGAGCCAGCGGCACCATGCCCAGGCCACGGGCCATGGAAATGCGATAGGCAGAAGGCTCGGCCTGGCGATTGTCGGAATCGCTCATGGCCCGGCCCCATCTGCTCGATTCGCGGCCTCAACCGCCGGGCCGGCCACCAGCAGCCGGGCGGGCGAAATTTCAGCCGCGTTATGCGATTGGGCCTGCAATTGGTCAAGCCCGGCCAGTGTATGTTCAAACCAGTGGTCTAGCGTGCCCGAAAACCCGGCCGAGAAGCCGCCCAGGCCAGCCGCCACAATCACCAGGGCCACAGCCATGCGGGTGGGCGAAAGAATGCCCAGCGAAAGCACCACCGACTGCGTATTGGTGGCCAGAACCACGGCAATTTGCGTGGTGAGCATCGCCAGCAGAATGGGCCAGGCCGCCAGAAACGAGAGGGCCAGAGCCTCGCCCACGCCGCTGAAAATTGCATCAGCCTGAGCCGGCCCCGGAAACACCAGCGAACCACCTGCCGGGGCAACCCGCAGGCTTGCACCAACAAGATCCATCAGCCGCAGCGGCCCTCTTGCCGTGAAGAAAATCGCCAGGGCCAGAATCGAGAATAGCCGGCCCATGCTGCTGGGCGGGTCGGCTGAATCGCCGTCCCAGTCTGGCTGAAAGTGCGACTGTGTGCCAAAT
>JBJTRR010000959.1:0-3140 GCA_046076185.1 bacterium
GCCTTTTGTATTTTGGCGCTGTCGCGCAGCATCACGCCAGTGATGTCGGCCGTGGCCGGGGTGGCATAGATTGGCCCCTTGAAGCCCTGGCGAATGAGTCGGGGCAGGCGGCCGATGTGGTCGTTGTGGGCATGTGAAAGAATAACCGCATCAAGCGAAGCGGGGTCGAACAAAAACTCGCGGTTCAGGCTGCCCGGGTCAAGGCGGTCGTGATCGTGCAGGCCACAGTCGAGCAGGATTTTCCGGTTGCCAATTTCCAGAAGGTGGGCACTGCCGGTCACCTGCCGCGTTGCCCCGTGAAACGTAATCCGCACTCCACCACTTCCCTTCCGCCAAAATCGGCATCACCGGTGAATTTCATCCATTCATTTGGCATTATATACGCCTTAATCACTGAATTTACAGGAGATAAACGACATTCTTGCCAGAAAGGCCCGAAAAACCGGCATGACCGCACCGCTTTATTAGGCGCATCGCAGGATATACCGAAAGCCGATTGGCCACCGGTCTCATTTGATTTTGTCGGCTTCAAGCGACAGTTGTTTCGCCCATTTTTTCAGGTCTTCGCTTGATTCCGTGTCGGTCTCGATCGATTCAAGCGTGCGGATCCAGAGTCGTTTCCTGACGGGTGTCGTGGCCAGTGTGGCCACAGGCCAGGCCAGCACATCACGCAAATCTGTGCGGGGGCAAAGGCTGGCCAGCACACGCCAGGCGGGCAGGGCTTCTTCCAGGTCGCTTTTGGCCATTGCCTGCTGAAAAGTGGCGGCAGCGGCCGATTCCATCATCCGCAGAAGAGCGGGAGAGGCTTCAGATCGGGGCACTTCCCGGGCCAGTTTCAGGGCATCGGCCAGTTGCCTTGACTCAAGCGAAAGACAGGCGACAAGTTCATCGCGAACGGGCCTGAAATGCCCCGGAAGTTTGTCGCGTGGAATTTTTGCGGCCAGCTTCGCAATATCCCGAATAGACGCCGATTCTTTCGAAGAAGAACCCGAAGCCTGCACAAGCGACTGACGCACAGCCCAGGCCAGACGGGCCATGGGGTCGGCATTTTCATCGGGAACCGGTTCCGGCTTGAATTCAGGCCAGTTAGCTGTCGTCATGGAGTCAACCCGGGCCTCGCGTAAGCGGGGCGGTTCAATAATCATCAGTGGATCACCAAAAACCATCAGACGCCAGGGCTGGCCGAACATTTCACGGCCAGGATTTTGCCTGACTGAGGCCGCCCAGGGCAGGCCTCGCATCAGGCAATCGGTAATCAGCCCGGCCGAGCGGAACGACTGCAGGTAAGGTTCGTTTACCGAGCCGAAATAACCATAAGCCCCATTGGCCAGCCAGCGGCCGGCGATGGTATAGGGGTCGGCGGCATCAGCGGCTGAAAAACTGTGGATGATGTGAATGCGTGTGGGCACGCTCCAGGGCACATCCCAGGTGGTTCCCGTCGAGCCCTGAAGATTAAAAGCCGTGGGTTCGCCTGATGAGTTGACAAATATCAAACCAGCTTCGTTTGTCGGGAAGAAGCTTTTGCGCCAGGCTGCCAGAGTGCCATCGCGGGCAAGTTCGGATCGAAACCCGAACGAATCAAGGCGGCTGGTGGCGGTCGCCAGCGGATAACCTTTCGATTTCGGGTCGGTTGGCCCGTAGCCATTAAAAAGCAGGGCATTGGAAGGCTGAAGGAAGAGGCCGCACATAACCATGTAAATCTGTTGCCGCAGGCTGCCCCTGATACGGCCTGCATAGGCCCAGCGTTGTGCTTTTTCGTCCTGAATGTTGCGGCCGATGAGATCATCAAGGCAATTGATGCCCTGAGGGGTGTTATAGCGATAGGGGAGGTCGCCCATCAGGGTGATAAAGTCGATGTCGTCGCCCATTTTGTCGGCTTTGGCCTTGATATCAGCCATAATGACTTCCGCAGCGCGGGCCCTGAGTGCAGCATCATCAACAGAAAGGACATCCCCCCAGTTTTTATCCTCTGGCCAAAGGGCAAGCCCCTGTTTTCTGCCTGCAGCCAGTGCAGCGGCCGCAATGGCATCGTCGCCCTGCCGGGCCAGAACCATGCCGGGGCTGCGGGGCGGCTGTTGAAGCCAGAGAATGTTGCCGGGAATGAGCCCGCGAGGCTTTTCAGCGGCGGGCAGAATGCCTCGCAGGGCTGCTGTGAGAGCCACTGGCCAGATTTTTTCGTTGGGAACGGGATCAACTTTACCCGGGTAACGCACGACCCGCTTCGGGCGAAACGCGGAAATAAATTTCAGATTGAGTTCCGGGTCATCAATTAAAATCGGGAAAAAGGTTTTGTCGTCCCAGGCCCCAAGGGCTTCAAGAAATGTTTCACGGTTGGGCACAAGACAAACGACATCGGCAATTTTCCGGCGGCTTTCAGCGGCCATTTTTCGCCAGTTTTCACTGGCTGCAAGTAAATTGGTATCATCAAGTTCAGCAAGGCTTTGGGGTGTTCGGGGTTCCTGCCAGGCCAGTGCCTGGCCGGTGGCAAAACAGAACAAAATGGCAGGAAAAAGTGCGAGACGGGTCATCCTGCCGGGCATGGTTTTAATTCGCTTTGGCTGTGTTGCTGAAATCTGATGAATGCAATATCATTTTACGTCAGGAACTGGTGGATCTCCAGCAGGAAATTCGTGTCATTTCGGGCGATGATTCCCGGAAAATGCTTGACCCTTTTTCCTGACTGGTATATTTTCCAGATGACTGAAGGGCACGGGCAGCAGGCCTGGCGTGTTTCTTCGGCATGAACCGAACGTGTCATGATGACGACAAACGCTGGGGAGAGCGGCAGTTATGGCTGGATCTACAAAACCGCTGCGTGGCAGAATTTATGATGACAGCACCCAGTGTGTTGGCAATACGCCGCTGATTCGCATTCGTCGAGTGGCCGCTGATTGTGGCGCGGAAGTGCTGGCGAAACTGGAAAATTTTAATCCGCTCTGGTCGGTGAAAGACCGGATCGGCGTGAACATGATTAACGAGGGCGAAGCGGCCGGGCTTATCAAGGCGGACACGCTGATTATCGAGCCCACCAGTGGCAACACTGGCATCGGCCTGGCCTTCACCTGCGCCGCCCGTGGCTACCGGCTGATGGTGACCATGCCCGAGAGCATGAGCATGGAACGCCGACGCCTGCTGAAAGC
>JBJTRR010000960.1:0-1583 GCA_046076185.1 bacterium
ATGTCGCCCAGCCACGGCACAAGCTGGAACAGGGCCCCCATCCAGCGTATCGGCCAGACGATTCTTCGCAAAACGCTGATTCGGCCCCTGGGGCGGTCAATCAGGCGTAGCATGTCTTTGGCAACGCGGTCGGCATCGCCAAAAATCATGGGCGGCCAGCTTTCCACCATTTTTCGCATGGGGTCGGCAGGGTCGAGCCCCTCTAGCGCCCGGCTCAGAAATTCAGTGCGAATCGGCCCCGGCTCAACCAGACAAACGGCAACGCGGGTGTCATGAAGCTCTCGCCTCAGGCCATCGGTGAAATACGAAAGCCCGGCTTTGCAGGCCCCATAAGCACCAAAAATCGGCCAGGCCGTGGTTGAAATCGACGAACTGACCTGAATGACCCGGCCGGCGGGCGACTTCAGCAGATAGGGCAGGGCAAGCCTGGTCAGCATGACCGGAGCCGTGAAATCAACCTGAATCTGGGCTGTGATTTCCGCAGCACTGGCCTGATGAAACATTCGCGGCAGGCCATAGCCGGCGTTATTCCCCAGCACATCAAGGCGGCCCCAGGTGGCAATCACTTTTTCAATAAGCACTTGCGGGGCATCGGGGTCGGCCAGATCAGCCACAATCGGCAGGCATTCGACATTAGTGACATGCCCGATGGAGCTGGCCAGCGATTGCAACCGTTCAAGGTTTCGCCCGGTGATGACCATGCCAATTTTACCGCCGCCGGGACGCACCAATGTCTGTGCGGCAAGCTGGCGGGCGAACGATTCACCGATGCCCGAGGTGGCACCGGTCAGCAGAACGACTTTCTGGAAAGGGGCTGGGTCTTTTAACATATGATCAAATCTGAATTCGTTATTGAGACCGTTTAACGCCGACATAAAGCGTGGCAATGCCAAGTGTCATGGGCTTTTGCCAGCAGTTTTCCAGGCCCCGGCTGACCATCAGGTCAAGCATTTTCTGGCCATCGGGAAATTCCAGAACGCTTGCGGGAAGATAGGAATAGGCATTGGCCTGATTGGGGGCAAATGCCTGGCCGACCCTGGGCAGAATTCGCTTGAAAAACCATAGATAAAGCCGACCCAGAATACGCCCGGTGGGGCGGCTGAATTCAAGAATCGCCACGCGGCCGCCGGGCTTCGTTACACGAACCATTTCGTCAAGCCCCTTGCAAGTGTCAGCGATGTTTCTCAGGCCAAATGCAACCGTTGTCAGACCTGAGGTGTTGGCCGGCACGGGCAGGTGCTGGGCGTCAGATTCAACCACGGCCACCCGGCCCGATGCACCGATTTTTTCAACCTTGGGCACGGTTCGAACGAGCATGGGGCGGCAGAAATCGGTGGCGATGATGGGGTTGGCACCGGCCGCTCGGCGATCGTAGGCCACGGCCAGGTCGCCTGTGCCGGTGCAGCAGTCAATGATAACTTCGCCGGCGGGTGGCGGCGGGGCCAGCCGAGTGGTGCATCGTCGCCAGTATTTGTCGATATTCACGCTGAGAAAGTGATTCAGAAAATCGTATCGATGAGCGATGGAGGCAAACATGGCCTGCACACTTCGCCCGGATTTATCAACCGATGGCTTGGCGGGCT
>JBJTRR010000961.1:0-3568 GCA_046076185.1 bacterium
CACAACAGACCTCGGCCGGGCATCATGAAAACGGGCATGCCCACGCAACGCATTCGCACCATGTCAACGGCAAGGCCAAAGCCGCCGGCGGCAAGGAAAAAAGCGGCACCGCCACAGCCGTGGCCGAACCACCAGCGAAAAAGCCGCCTTCAGCCTTCAAGCAAAGCAGCGCGAACCTGTTCGAGCCACCCAAAAAAGAGTCGCCCGAATGGCTGGAACGGCTTTGGCCGCATGAATATCCGCATTTTGGCAAGCCTCAGGAACCAGCGGCAGAGGGCACAGCGGCCGAGCCGGTGCACCGGCACCATATTCTGAGCTTCAATAAAAATGGCGAGCTTGTCACGGCCTGGGCGATTTTGATGGATCAGCCAGGCAAGCTGAAGCTGCAGAATCGTGCGCTTTATCGCCGCAAAGAAGTCTGCCAGGTGATTGAACGCGAGCTGATGAGCGTTCTTGGTGTTGACAGCTATAAAACCAGCCCGCTTTCGGCGACGCTATCGCTGACGTATAACCCGCGGCAGATCAAGCGGGAACAGGTGCTGGAGCTGCTGGATCATGCCATAGTTCAGGCTGAAGTGCCGGCCAAGCTTGATAAACTTGACCTGCAATTGCCCATTGCCACATTTTCTGTCGGCTTCGCGGCCCTGGCCCAGTTCGCCGCACCGGCCATGCTGCCACTGGCGGCTCTGCTTTTTGCCTATACATCCATCACCACATTTAAAGAAGCTTACAACACCCTTTTTGAAGAAAAACGGCTGGGCGTTGACGTGCTTGACGCGATTGTCGTGATTGGCTGTCTGGCGACAATGTCGGTTTTCCCGGGTGCCGTTCTGTGCTGGTGCCTCTCGTTTGGCCGCCTGCTTGTGAAAAAGACGCAGGACGATTCAAAGAAACTGCTGATGAACGTCTTCGGCAAGCAGCCGCGATTTGTCTGGCTGCTGAAGGATGGCGTGGAAGTGCAGGTGCCGCTGGACAAGCTGAAAGTTGGCGACATTGTTGTGGTGAACACGGGCGAAACCGTGCCTGTTGACGGCATTGTGCACACGGGCATGGCCATGATTGACCAGCATGCCCTGACGGGCGAATCAACACCGGCCGAGAAAAGCCCTGGCGACCGCGTTTTCGCATCGACAGTCATGGTGGCCGGCAAGATTGAAATTCGTGTGGAAAGTGCCGGCACCGAGACAGCCTCGGCCAAGATCGGCAAGATTCTCAACGACACAGCCGGCTACAAGCTGACGTCACAAAACAAGGGCGAAGCGCTGGCCGATAAGGCCGTGATTCCGACTCTGGCACTTGGCGGCACGGCCCTGGCCACACTTGGGCCCGCTGGTGCCATTGCTGTTCTCAACAGCGACTTCGGCACGGGTATCCGCATGGCAGCACCGCTGGCCCTGCTTTCAAACCTGGCCCTGGCAGCCCAGAAGGGCATTCTGATTAAAGACGGCCGCGCCCTTGAACAGATAAACGAAGTTGATACGTTCCTGTTCGATAAAACCGGCACCCTCACGCGGGAACGCCCTGAAGTTGGCCGGGTTTATTCTACGGAAGGCTTCACTATTGAGCAGATCATGGCTTGGGCAGCGGCGGCCGAGAACAAGTTCTCGCACCCCATTGCCAAGGCGATTCTGCACAAGTTCGAGGAAATGAACCTCGACATGCCGAAGGTGGACGAGTCGCAATATGCCGTGGGCTTTGGCATTACCGTAATGATTGAAGGCATGAAGATTCGGGTTGGCAGCCCGCGATTCATGACGATGGAAAACATCCCGATTCCTGACGAAATCAAGGACGCCCAGACCGATGCCCATAACGAGGGCAACACGATGGTCATGGTGGCCGTTGACGACCGCCTGGGTGGTGCGATTGAGCTTCAGGCCGCTATCAGGCCCGAGGTGGTTGACATCATTGCCGGGCTTCGGCAGCGAGGAATCAAGCACATTGCGATTATCTCGGGCGACCATGAGGCCCCGACGAAGCGACTGGCCGAACAATTGGGCATGGATCGCTATTTCGCGCAGGTTTTGCCGCAGGACAAAGCCGATTATGTCGAAAAACTACAGAAGGAAGGCCGCAAGGTCTGCTTTGTGGGCGACGGCATTAACGATTCCATCGCCCTGAAGAAGGCGAATGTGTCGATTTCTCTGCGGGGTGCCAGCACTATCGCCACCGATACGGCGCATATCGTCTTCATGGAAGAGGGGCTGACCAAGCTGCTTGACGTGCGTGACATTGCCCGCAGCCTTGACCATAATATCAAACGCAGTTGGACGATGATCATCATTCCCAATGCCATGTGCATTGTGGGGGCCTTTACGATGGGCTTTGGCGTGATGATCAGCGTGGTGATGAACAACGTGACGGCCGTGGCCGCACTTGCCAACGGAATGGCCCCGCTTCGACAGCTCAAGAAGATCAGGGCCGAGCAGGAACTCGAGCGGGAAATGAGGCTGATTAATGGCTTCGAAAGAAAAACTCTATGAGCGCAAGCTGAGCCGGACGCTAGACGACCAGCTCAAGGCGGAAATTCTTAACATGTTTCAGGCCCGGCGGGAGATGCTCCCGTCGGGTGTTGACATGTCGTGGCACCCCAAAGACCCGGTGCTTGCACTGAAGGGCCCGATGGGCGTGGCCTTTTATGTGCATTTTCAGGAAGCCGAAGAGCTTCTTGAAGTGTTTGCCGAACTTGGTTTTGCGGCACGCATGATGGTGACGGAAACACACCGCAACCAGGCCCGCCAGATCATTCATGAAATTGCCGAGGAGTTGAATCTTTGACCCGGCCAGGCACAGGGCCATAAAACCCTGGTGCCGACCTTTGCCAAACGGAAAGCCCAGTGACCCCATGGCCAGTGTCGCCACTGCGACCAAACCGCTGAAAAAACCACTGCCGCCAGTGGCCCAAACTGAGCCCGTGATGGGTTCGGGGCCTTCGCGGGGCCAGGTGGTTTTTGAGCGGCAGGCCGATGGCACAGCGCCGGTGGTGTCGATGATCAGGTGGTCGGGCCAGGCTATTGAAATTCATTCAGCCACGCTTTTCGGGCAGACCAGCTCAAAGATTCCGGAAAACCGTATCGCCCTCAAAAAGATGGTCGAGCGGCTTTTTGGCGATGAAATCGTGGGCCGGGTGGCGGTTGATCGATCTGCCGGAATCATGACGATTTATCTGGCCACCGGCTGGCTGACGACCACGGCGAATCTTGAACGAGTGACGAAGATGATTTCCGGAAAAGCCGTGCCACGCACTGATGCGCCGGTGATGCTTTGGAATGATGCCCCCGAAGGCTCGTTTGACATTGTTCGCGATGGCCAGATTCTGACAACCTGGCAGGTGGCTGAATCAGGCAACGGCCAGTGGGCCATTCGCCAGCCGCAGCTTCAGGGCAACCTGCAGCTTGCCGAACTGGCTGTATCGTTCACCGAACAACTCCCCTATATTTCCAGGGCAAGAGTTGACAGACATCGGGGAATGCTTTATTTAACGCCGCTGCCCGGCCGGGCTATCGACAGGCCCTCGCTGATTCATTCTCTTGAGCAGCTTTCCAGCGATGCCGGCCAGTTTCTGATG
>JBJTRR010000962.1:0-3006 GCA_046076185.1 bacterium
TCACCTTCCAAAAGCAGCCCGTAATCTTAGTGTCGAGCCAGAAAAAATCAGATCATGTGGTTTGGTTTTTCTGCGTCTCCCGGGGATACTTTTGAGAGACGACAATGACTTACAAAACAATAAAATCAATTCCAGAATGGCACGTTCGGCGTTGCCTTTGGGCAACCATGATTCTGGCGAGTTTCCATTTCCATCAGGTGCGGGCTCAAACCCCTCCACCGCCTCCACCGCCGGGTGTTGGCGTGCCACTGCCTGGCCTTTCCGCAGACCTTCTCAAACGTTTTGATGATGGCAAACTTGAATTCACGACCGATGAAACGCCCCAGGTAGGCCTTGGGCTGGTCTTCAACGATATATCCTGCGTGCGTTGTCATAACGGCCCAACGGCAGGTGGCGGCAGCAACAGGGTTGTCACAAAAATTGGTCGATACAACGCCGATGGCAGCTTCGACCCGCTGGTCGCATTCGGTGGGCCTGTGATTCAGGCGAAAGGTCTGGGCAGGGTTAACGCCGTGACACAAATCACCGGCGAATCGATTCCGCCACAAGCCAATGCCGTAGCCAAACGCCGAACCACCAGCCTTTTTGGGCTTGGCCTGGTTGAAGCCATACCCGGCTCGGCCATTCAGGCGGAAGCAACCCGTCAGGCCACTTTCACACCACTTTCTGCCGGGCGGGTCAATATCGTCACTGACCTGCGAACGGGTCAGCCCACAATTGGCCGATTTGGGTGGAAAGCCCAGATTGGCAATTTGTACGATTTTTCAGTCGATGCCTACAAAGAAGAAATGGGCCTGATTGTGACGGGTTTTACGACGATCAATCCCACTACGGGGGCTGTGACGCTTAACCCGTTCCCGATTGGTGCCGATGGCCGTCGGCTGGATCAGGAAAACGCTCCGAATGGCAACACCAGTCTGCTTGCTTTTGACCCAATCCCGGGCCCTGACGAAAGCGATGATTCCATAGTGAAATTGCTCGCTGATTTTCAGGCGATGCTGGCCCCTGTGCCACGCGGGCCAACTTCAACCAGTGTCGTTGCTGGTGAAACCATTTTTCGCTCAATTGGCTGTGCCACTTGCCACACGCCATCATGGAAAACTGCTGCCGATCACCCCATTCCGGCTTTTCGAAACGTGACACTGGCACCTTATTCCGACTTCCTGCTGCACGATATAGGCTTGCTTGGCGATGGCCTGCCCGCAGGTTCTGCCGGCCCACGCGAAATGCGCACTGCTCCGCTATGGGGCCTCCGCTTTCAGGGCCAGTATCTGCACGATGGTCGGGCCGGCAATCTTGACGCGGCCATCTCGGCCCATGCCGGCCAGGGGGCTCCGGCCGCTGCATCGTTCGGCCGGCTGAATTCCACCCAGAGATCACAGCTCAAAGCGTTTCTCAATTCGCTCTGATGCGTAGTTACCACTGAAACTGATTGACCAGAGAGGCAAAGGTTTTCATCTTGCCTCTCTGGTCTTTTGGGTTTTGATCAAAAGTTATGGTTGATATGGCGGAAAATCTGTATATCCCTTTGCTCCGGTTGGGCTATACCATGTTTCCATGCCAGCTGGGGCAGCCAGTGGCCAATCATTACGCAGCCTTTCAACCAAGTCCGGGTTGCTGATAAAGTCGCGCCCAAAGGCAATCAGATCAGCAGCTCCACTTGAAAGAGCCAGTTCAGCAGTTTCTTTGTTGTATCCGCAGTTACCCATGATTGGGCCCTGGAAGATTTTGCGGAAATCCTGCAAGGTCATAGGTTCGCCAAGCTGGTGAAACCCGAACGCCAGGCCGTCAACCAGGTGCAGATAAGCCAGTCCAAAGCGGTTGAGTTCAGTCGCGGCAAAGCTGAACTGCTCACGGAAGTCGGGCGAGCCCATGTCGTTAAACACACCATTCGGTGAAAGCCTCACGCCAACATGCTGTGCCCCGCATATGGCCACAACAGCCTCTGTCACTTCATGTAAGAATCGGTAACGATTTTCAATGGAGCCGCCATATCGATCGGTACGGTGGTTCGTTCTTGACTGCAAAAAATTATCGATCAGGTAGCCATTCGCGGCATGCAGCTCAACACCGTCGAACCCGGCTTCCATCGCATTTGCCGCTGCGCTGGCGTAATCCTTAACAATTGCGGCAAACTCGGCTGTTTCAAGAGCTCTGGGTGTTTCATAATTTTTTTTGCCCTTGGGCGTTGTCGTCTGGCCCTGGCCTATCGGAATTGCCGAGGCTGCAACGGGTAGATTTCCATCCTGAAAATCGCTGTGGCTGGCCCGGCCCATGTGCCATAGTTGCAGGAAGATGCGCCCGTTTGCTTTGTGAACGGCTTCAACGACATGCTTCCAGCCGGTGATCATTGCCTGGGTATAAACTCCGGGCGAGCCGAACCAGCCATTGGCCTGGGCGGAGATGGTTGTAGCCTCGGCTACGATCAGGCCGGCACTTGCTCGTTGCACATAATATTTGGCCATTAATTCGTTTGGAATCCGCTCAGGCCCTGATCGGCCACGTGTCAGCGGTGCCATCACGATCCGGTTGGGCAATTTCATTTGTCCAACCTCAAATGGCTCAAATAGGTGGCTGCTCATGAATCAATCAATCCTTTTCAGCTTAACGATTTGGGAATAAGTATGGTTGTAAATAGATAAGGCGTCGGGTTTTGTTTGACCCCGACGCCTCAAATCAGCTTGTTTCGCCAGAACTATCAGCCTTTGGCGGCTGCGTAGCGGCGATTGACTTCTGACCAGTTGATCACATTAAACCATGCGGCCAGATAATCCGGGCGACGGTTCTGATACTTGAGATAATAGGCGTGTTCCCACACATCGTTGCCCAGAATAGGCGTATTGCCTTCCATCAGCGGGCTGTCCTGATTTGGCGAGGAGCTCACAACAAGCTTGCCATCCTTACCCACGGATAGCCATGCCCAGCCACTGCCAAAACGAGTCAGGCCCGCCTTGGTAAAAGCCTCTTTGAAAGCCGCATAGCCGCCCAAGTCAGCATTGATGGCTT
>JBJTRR010000963.1:0-3208 GCA_046076185.1 bacterium
CACTGACAGGCTATGACCCAGTGGAGCAGGCCCGCAACCAGTTTCAATCGATGGGCGGGCGGCCGCTGGCAAATGTAGGGGCAGTTGCCCGGTCGGCCAGTGTCATTATTCTCAGCTTGCCAGATGGAAAAGTTGTCAAGAATGTGACTGAATCGTGTGCCGGTGCATTTCAGCCCGGCGCTGTTGTGATTGACACAACCACGGCATCGCCGCACGAGGTGCTTGCCTGCCAAAAGCTGCTTGCATTAAGCGAAATCGAATATCTTGATGCAACCATTTCCGGCTCAAGTGAAGTCATCGCCCAGGGCCAGGCCACCTGGATGGTCGGCGGCAGTGAAATTGCATTTCAGAAGATCAAACAATTGCTTGAAACGATTGGCGGAGTGATTCACCACACCGGGCCGACCGGTTCTGGCACGCAAATGAAACTCATTTCCAATTTAATTCTTGGCCTGAATCGTGCGGTGCTTGCCGAAGGGCTGGCCCTGGCAGAATTCTGGGGAATGAACCTGCCTGCGACACTTGAAGTATTGAAATCAACGGCTGCCTATTCCAAGGTGATGGACGCCAAGGGCGAGAAGATGATCGGCCGCGATTATTCACCGCAGGCCAGGCTGCGGCAGCATCATAAAGATGTTTCACTGATGCTTGAGGCCGTGAAGGCAAGCAAATTGAAATTGTATTTATCAGAACTGCATGATGATTTATTAAATGAAGCTGAGGCAGCGGGCCTTGGTGAACTGGATAATTCGGCCATTTTTGAAGTCTGGCAAAAAAAGTGCGATCAAAAACCTGAAAAATAAAAATCCCCGGAAGCTTCGTGAGAAGACCTCCGGAGATTCGGGGGATGTTTCAATTGTCCGATAGCCTATCACCACCGGAGTTTTGCTGATTTATTCGCGGGCCCGGAAAAGGCCGCCGAAGAGGCCACGACGGGGGGTGTTGTCCGGGTCGTTGAAAGGATTGGCAAACCCTCGGCGACCTGGGGTAACGTTCAGGTTAGAGGCCATGGGTGCCCTGCCCGCTTCAAAAACACTGACTGGCCGGAAATTTGGCGTGCGGCTGTTCGATGCCCGCATGGCGATCATATCATAGCCGGGTTTGTCGCCGCTGGCCGGGTTCGCCATGTCAAGTGTTCGCACAGCGGCTTCGGTCAGGTAAGGGTTATAGCCCTGCCAGCGAGTGTTCAGCACTTCAAGCAGGTTCAGCGGGCAATACATGGCATCGCCCGAGACGGCCTGCCAGTCAGCGGCCCATGGGTTGGTTTCATCCACTTCACCCGTCGGGGCATAGCTTAAAATATAGTCATACCGAATGATTCGCGGCTTGTCGTCGTCGCCGTTCAGGCTGGCGCCGGTGTTGCAACTGATCTCGGTAATGATCTTGTAAGCCCGTTCGCCCCGGCTTGGCTCAGAAATGTAGGTGGAGCGATATTCGCCCAAGCCCTGATTCCAGACTTCGTTAGGCAGACCACGGGGCGGGAAGGCCCGGAAGTTGCCCAGAAGTGCCTTTTTCTGTGTGCGAATGTGGTTTTCAAGCATGGCGTGGAAGTGCGGCACCGAGCGGTCGCAGGCATCAGGGCCCGGGCGTGGTGGCCCAGCCGCCACTTCGGTGACATAGTCGCCAATGGCGTGGTTATAGTGGTTCTCGCCAAGTTCGGCCCAAAGTGCCTTGAGTTCGTCGCGGGTCATGCCAGAATTGGACTGGGGAATGGGCTCATTCAGCAGAATTGAGGCCACTGCACCGCCAAGGCAGTGCCCAGGCCAGCGAGAGATATCCTGATTCTGGCTGTTGGCCGCTTCCCACTGGCGGGCCATCGTCCGGTTCAGCTCGTCGAACTTCAGAAGAGGTGCCGGGCTGATGTGAATCTGACCATTGGGGCCACGGGCCGTAAGGTCGTCGTAAAGGTTGGGGAACCATGTCAGGTCGTCGCCTGGGGCGGGAACCGTTTCAAGCAGGCCATTGACACCCGCGTGTATGATATCCTGCCCTGGCTGGATCAGGCTGCCGGGCTGCATCAGAAGGATGTCGTCGCCTTGCACCTGGGCCGTATCAACCCGCCCGTTGCCACCGGCCCATGGCTCGTGAATGGCATCGGCTTTGGTCGGCCAGTAATAAAAATTCCAGGGGCGTCGGGCTGATTTGCCGACCTGCACAAATCGCGATTCAAGGAAATAAGGCTTGCCGTTTGATTTGACATCAAAAGTGTACCAGCCGTGCTGATTCACCGCGGTCTCGGCACCATTGTCGAACGCTCGGCCATCCGGGCCCTTGAAGTTCGTGATAGTGCCTTCCGAGATGTCAACCGTCAGCGACCCGCCGAAACGGGTTGGCACATATATGCCAAACTTCTTGTCGCCATCAAGACTCACCGTTCTGCCCCCCAGCGGAACGGAAAGCACCTGCATGGTTTTGGAAGGTTCGGCCGTGGCAGGTGCGGCGGCAGCCGGTGAGGCTGGTGCTTCCTGCGCTTTTGTCAAATGCAAGTTCAATGATGCTGCGCCAATCAATAGACTTACGCCCAGCAACTTTCGAACTCTCTGCCCCCTGAACATCATCATGAATCCCCCGATTCGTTGATTCACCCCGCTGGCAATCGAAACTCAGGTCGCCTGACACACCATTAATAAGGTATATGAGTATATCAGGCCACTCCGTCAATCACCCCGAGATCACCTCTCCAGAATTGTTTCGGCAATTCGTCCGTTTTATCCAATAGGTAATTTTTATTCAGTCGCTGTAAATTCTTCAAATACCGTTAAAGCCATTACAATCTGTACTCATAATTAAATTTCCCATATTATGCAAATTGACTAATGAGCTTTTAGTTAGATTGTCGATTAATAAGGCAGCATGAGCGATGGGCATGGTTGCCGCAAATCGCATGCTGACTCAAAATGAAGGTCACAAGCCTTTATTTTGGCTTCGCCGGCCACTTGAAACGTCATTGATGACGAATAATCTGGCAGGGAAAGGCGAAGTTGTTTTGCAGAACTCTTCGGCCAGAAATAATCTCGGGCTGGGGGTTGCATTCACCTCTGAAGGATGACGAGGAGAGAGAAATGACAAATTTGCTAGCCACACTTGCACTTAGCATCGTTGCCCAAGCGAGCCCACAAAGTCTCGTTTCACCTTATGCGGCCCCATCAGCCCAGCAAGCGGCTGCCTCTGGGAAGCTGGCCCCTGCTGCCGGCCCGGCCAAAATTCT
>JBJTRR010000964.1:0-6336 GCA_046076185.1 bacterium
ATTAAACGCGTCTCTGTCCTTGTTTTTTTTCATATCATACTCTGACGCCATATGGGCCTAAAGCCGCCAGCCACCATGGTCTGCGGGGAAAAAAAGATGAACCCTCTTGTATTGTGACTGTGCTGCAGACGACGAACAGACAAAAAGACGTAGACTACAGTAATCAGTACTAAACTGCCATATATGTACCTTTCGTATGATTCTACATCGGAATTCGTTCTACCTTGAAAGGTAGAATTTCAATGCGCACTGATAGGTACTTGCTTGGAGCCGTACAATAGAGTGTATCTAAGCTGAGCCACAGCATAAGCTTTTTTATCTTGAGTAGTTAGAGTAGTTATGGGGGGATTTCCAGCTCCATTTTGGTTTTTCTGACTAGTATTCCTACGTACAAAAATGTGTCTTTTTTCCCTGGAAAAAGGGGAATAGGGGGCCAGCCCCCTTAAAATCCCTCAATACGTACATACTACGATATCTACATAGCACACAGAATCCCACGACATCCAACAAAAACAACGGTCATCCTCGAAAAGTGCAAGGGGAGACTTGAAGGCACCTTCTCTAAATCATCCTCTTGATTTTCAATCACTTAACAACGCCACGGGCAAATCCGGAGGCGGGCTTGAAAACGGTAACGGCACCGGCGCAGGTGCTGCCCGAAAAGGCGTTCTTCCGTCAGAAATTAGTGATGCCCTGCCAGATATTCCTATCGATGCGAAAAAGCCACTCGTTCGACCAGAAATACCCGAGACTCAGATCACACTGAACGATCGGCAAAAACAAGATTTGCCTGATCTTCCCGCCGCCATTTTGTCAGAAACCCTGCCCCTTCAGGCCAATGTTCCTGAACCGAGAAAAAGCAACACACCTGCCGAGAAAAATCAAAAAAGCGAATTGCTGCCTCCAGATTTGCCTGTCACGGTAACAGTGCAGGAACGCTCGTCAGCCAACAGCCCCGCCGCGCGTCCTTCTGTAAGAGCTCCTCTGCTTCCCTTGCCGACCCCGGGCAACATGGTTCTGAGGCCGGGCAACAATCGCCCGGCCACACCCGCCAGCGAACCTCTGACTCGCAATACATCCTCTCCCCGCCCGGAAGTTGCCCTGCCAGGCATCGACATCGCAGCAAACTATGGCCCCGCGCGATTAAATCTCCCGTCACCTGAGTCAAGATCCAGCAGTCTCAGCGCCAACTCTCAACCCGGCAATATGTTGCCTTCGATAACCAATCCTGCGGAAGACCTGGCACCACCCGTTCCCGCATTTGAACGGAAGAATGTCGAGCAAAAACCAGCTGAAGCTGTCGCAACCCCCAAGGCCGGAACCGTTGCAATGACAACCCGGTCCAATTCAGCCAATTCATTGCCTGATCAGGACTTGCGATCAAGAATCAGAAAAAGTCAGACACCAAAACAAAATGTTGAAATTGCAGCAAACATCCCAAAATCAAAATCCGCAATAGATTTGCCCAAACCTGACTTATCCAATCTTGGCGGAGAATCGTTGCTGACAGATCGGCCGAACCGGCCAGCATCTCGCCCAATTGCTGATGTGCCATTGGTTTATCGCTCACGACTCGACCCCGATCGGGCCAGGCTGGCGATTAAGGCGGGTGCTTCTCCCGAAAGCGAAAAATCTGTCGAATTGGCTTTAGAATGGCTTGGCAAGCATCAGGACACCGATGGCCGATGGGATGGAGGCGTTGCCAAGTATCGTGACGGAAGTGTCGTTTCTGAAGAAGACAGCTTCACCGTTCACTGCCCGCCCGGCGACATTTGCTTCGGTGAATGCTATTACTGGGAAGCCGACACAGCCCTCACAGGGCTTTCGCTGCTCGCCTATCTTGGTGCCGGCTATACACATACCGAAGGCAAACATGCCAACACGGTGGCTCGCGGGCTTGATTACCTGATCCGTAACCAGAAGCGCGATGGCGACCTGCGGGGCCAAAGCCTGGCTGTGGGTATGTATTGTCATGCCATGGCAACACTTGCACTTTGTGAAGCCTATGCCCTGACTGGTGATGATCGCCTGAAGAAACCGGTTTCAACCGCCATAGAATTTCTTGTCAACGCCCAGGCACAGAATGGTGCGGCCTGGCGTTATGAACCGCGTGCGCCAGTCGGCGACACAAGCATTCTGGGCTGGGTGGTTCTGGCCCTTCGTTCTGGCCGATCACTTGGCATGAACGTGCCTCAGAATTCCATCAATGGCATCAAGGCCTGGCTTGACGCTGTCAGCGAAGGCAAAAATGGCGGCCTGGCAAAATATCAGCCATGGAAGGAATCAACCCCTACCATGACGGCCGAAGCCTGGCTCTGCCGGTTCTTTCTGAACCTCGACCCTGGCGTCAAGCGAAGCCGCGAAGCCGCCGACCATCTTCTCACCCACGGCCCCGACCGCGACCCATACAACCTTTACTATTGGTATTATGGCACTCTGGCGATGTATCAGCAGGGTGGGCCCGACTGGGAGAAATGGAACGGCCTGGTGCGTGACCGGATCGTCAAAAAACAGAAGACCGATGGCCATAAATCAGGTAGCTGGGACCCCGACGACAGCCAGTGGGGCACCTATGGCGGCAGGATCTATTGCACTGCCCTGGCCACCCTCACTCTTGAAGTTTACTACCGCTTCCTTCGCCTTTACGAAGAACCCAAATCGGGATTTGAACTGAAAAAGAGCCAGTAGATTTCAGACCGATCTTTATAATTATTACATTTTATCCGGTTTTCCTGATTGTTACAGCTTGACAGCCCGATGATTCATCCATTTAATAGCGTGGCGGAATCAATCAGGGAGGCCCGGCGATGAGTTTCAGTGGACGAGAATTAATTGACGAGTTTGCCGGGCAGAACCCCTTGCCAAACCACACTCGTGAGCAATGGTCGGGCTCGTTTGCTGATTATCTTGACATCATCAAAGCCAATCCTCGTGTCACAAGAAATGCGCATGAACGTTTGTACGACATGATCATTTCACACGGCACGGAAGAGAAAACCGTTCATCGTGAAAAAATCACACGATACCACTTCTTCGATGATCTGGCAGGTGGGGGCCACGATGCCGTATTTGGGCTTGATCGCACATTGGCGAACCTGGTACAGATCCTTGAATCAGCGGCCCGTGGCTATGGTGCCCAGCGTCGCGTGCTTCTGCTGCATGGGCCGGTGGGCTCATCGAAGAGCACAATTGTCAGGCTTTTGAAACGTGGCCTTGAAGACTATAGCCGCACCGATGCCGGGGCCATTTACACCTTCAGCTGGAAAGAATATCAGGCTGATGGCACTTTCACTCTTGCCCCATGCCCGATGCACGAGGAACCATTAAAATTAATTCCTGTCGAGCTGCGACCGGCTTTTCTGAAAGAGATTAATACCAGAACAAGCGACCCTGGTTACAAAATTCAGATCCGTGGCGAACTCGACCCATACTGCCGGTTTCAATTTCGTGACCGACTGGCAAAATACAACGGCGACTGGTCAAAAGTGCTTGATGATGTTGTCGTGAGGCGATTTGTCTTGTCAGAGGCAGATCGTATCGGCATTGGCACATTCCAGCCCAAGGACGAAAAAAATCAGGATGCCACCGAACTGACCGGCGATATCAACTATCGTAAAATTGCCGAATTTGGCAGTGAATCCGACCCCCGAGCCTTCAATTTTGATGGTGAGTTTAATATTGCAAACCGCGGCCTGATTGAATTTGTTGAAGTATTGAAACTCGATGTTGCATTTCTCTATGAACTGCTGGGTGCAAGCCAGGAACAGAGAATCAAGCCAAAGAAATTTGCACAGACGGATATCGACGAAGTCATTATTGGTCATACCAACGAACCGGAATATCGCAAATTGCTAAATAACGAGTTTATGGAGGCTCTACGAGACCGAACTGTCAAAATTGATGTCCCCTATGTGACTCGCCTCGAAGATGAAATTAAAATTTATGAAAAAGATTATCATTCTCGTATTGTAAAAAAATCGATTGCTCCACACACACTTGAAATTGCAGCCATGTGGGCGGTGATGACCAGGCTCGAATCACCTCGAAATGCAAGTCTCACTATGCTTCAGAAAATGAAACTTTATAATGGCAAGATGATACCGGGATTTACGGATGATCATGTTCGCGAACTTCATGAAGAAGCCAGAAGAGAAGGCATGCTGGGCATCAGCCCGCGTTATGTTCAGGACAAGATATCCAACGCACTCGTCGCCTATCCCGACGAGCCGAATGTCAATCCGTTTATGATTCTGAACGAGCTGGAATCAGGCCTGAAACACCACTCACTGATCAACAGCGAGGAAATGAAATCGCAATATCGCCAGTTGCTTCGAATTGTCAGGGAAGAATACGATGAAATTCTGAAAAACGAAGTCCAGCGAGCTGTTGCAGCCGATGAAGACGCACTGGCCAGGCTGTGTGCAAATTATATTGATCATGTCAAAGCCTATACACGAAGCGAAAAAGTGCGTAACCGTTTCACTGGCCAGCCCGACGAGCCCGATGAACGGATGATGCGATCAATCGAAGAGAAAATTGAAATTGCCGAAAGTCGAAAAGAAGATTTTCGCCGGGAAATCATGAATTACATTGGTGCACTTGCAATTGATGGTAAGAAATTTGATTATCGAACCAATGAACGACTTCAACGTGCCCTGGAATTGAAACTCTTTCAGGACCAGAAAGATGCAATCCGGCTGACAAGCATTGTTGCCAACGATATTGACAGGGAGACCCAGGAAAAGATTGAAATTGTCCGCAGTCGCCTTATGCGATATTTCGGCTATGATGAAGCCTCGGCCAACGATGTTCTGCATTATGTCGCAAGTATTTTCGCCCGTGCGGAAATCAAACAGGCACGAAGCGGTTAATCAAATGCAATTCCCCAATATGAATTCATTAAAGTCGCTAACCCTGACTTACCGAGGCGAATGAACTTTATGGCCCGACAAATTGAAAGCGACCTGAATCGTTTTCAACAGATTGTGCGAGGTCGTGTTCGCGGCGAATTAAAAAAGTATATGACTCAGGAAGATATGATCGGTCGCCAGGCGGGCGAATATATTGCCATACCCATTCCACGAATTGAAATTCCAACTTTTCGTTATGGCTCACGCAATTCAGGCGGAGTTGGCAGCGGAAATGGCGAAATTGTGACGCAAGGCCCAATTGCAAACGGCTCTGGCCGAGCTGGCGATGCACCGGGCTCGCACATTATGGAAGTTGAAATCTCGCTTGATGAATTAGCTGATATTTTTGGCGACGAATTGCATTTACCACGAATTCAGCCCAAGGGTGCGGAAAAGCTGCACGACTTAAAAGACAAATACAATAATATTCGAAACACCGGCCCAGCCGGACTTCGTCACTTTCGCAAAACCTATCGCCAGGCTCTGAAACGCCAACTGACGAGCAGCGAATACGATTCGGCGAATCCAAGAATTGTGCCAATTCGCGACGACTTGCGATTTCGCTCGTGGACCAGCCTTCCATCGCCCCGATCGTCGGCAGTCATTATTTATATCATGGATGTTTCCGGTTCCATGACTGATGAACACAAAGCGATTCTCAGACAACAGGCATTCTGGATTAATCTCTGGATGAACCGACATTATTCCGTGGTTGACCGCCGATTCATTATTCACGACGCTGCCGCCAGTGAAGTTAACGAAAATCAATTTTTTCATATTCGCGAATCTGGCGGCACCCGTATGAGTTCAGGCTATAAAATTGCTGCTGATATCATTACACAGAATTATCCAGAAACAGAATGGAATATCTATATAATGCAATTTTCCGATGGTGATAACTGGGGCGAAGATAATCCTGCTTGCATTGAAATTCTCAGCCAGCAGTTATTGCCGGTTGTCAATCAGTTTGCCTATATCCAGGCTCATACATCTTACAACAGTGTTGAATACAGGAAATTATTGAAATCTTATTTTGATGAGGAATCAAAGTTCGTGTTTTCAGAAATGAGGGGCCGCGAAGATATTCAGCAATCGATTCGTGAAATCCTGGGCCGGGGGCAGTAAATTATAAAATGAGCTGGAAAAATCATCGACTGAACCCGGAACTGCAAAGCCTTCAACGCGAAATTGAAATTTACGCATCGTCGTATGGGCTTGATTTTTATCCAACGATATTTGAAGTTCTCGATTACGACGAACTTACTGAAGTTGCAGCCCTCGGCGGCTTCCCGGCACGATACCCCCACTGGCGGTTCGGAATGGAATTTGACCAGTTCAGCAAAGGTTATGAATATGGACTTCAGAAAATTTATGAAATGGTGATTAACAATAATCCATGTTATGCTTATCTTCTCAGATCAAATCC
>JBJTRR010000965.1:0-2991 GCA_046076185.1 bacterium
ACCTTGGTTTCAAAATGAATTTCGCGGTCGGTCCGCTCGGCAATATCAAGGGCTTCAGTTGCGCCATTTCCCTGCCCGGCCTGGCTTTTGTCGTCCTGCCCCGGCAAAGGCACCGGCAATAGCAGGTAAAGCAGAATCGCCAGAAGAGAATGAAGCCGCGCCATAATACCAGTTGATTTCTGAAGAATGTTTTTTCTGAAAGGTTGCTGATCCAGCCGTCAGGGGTTTGATTGACTATTATTTTAAAGCTGCAAGTTCGGCCACGACAAGCCTTTTTCTTGCCGGTGCCGATGTCTTCTGTTTTCAGCCGGTTTTCGCCCGGTTTGATGAACGGCAATTGCAATTCGCTTGATAACTGGCTGGCTCGCCGCATTTTTCTGTTTCGGTTCACAAGCCATGTTCTTCTGGTTGGACAACCCCGGCCCGAACGGGTAAACTCTGGTATCTGGTGCTGCCGAGTTTTCTGAACGCCGGTTCATCGTGCAGCCACTTTCGTCGCTAAGCAGGATCATCATCGTGCGCTGGTCGCAAACGGTTATACCCACACTCAAGGAATCTCCCTCTGACGCCGTTGTTCCCAGTCACAAGCTGCTGGTGCGTGCCGGGTTTATACGTCAGCTGGGTTCGGGGGCCTACACCTATTTGCCGCTCGGCCTTCGAAGCCTGCGAAAAGCCGAGGCGATTGTTCGCGAAGAAATGAACCGGGCCGGTGCTGTGGAAGTGCTGATGCCTGCCCTTCAGCCCATTGAGCTTTGGAAAGAGACAGGCCGATACGAGACGTTCGGCAACCTGCTGATGCAGCTCAAGCTTTCGGGCGACCGCCATGTTGCCCTTGGGCCGACGCATGAAGAAGTGGTGACCGACCTGGCCCGCGACCTGATCGCCAGCTATCGCCAGCTTCCTCTCACGCTTTACCAGATTCAGACCAAGTTTCGCGATGAGCCCCGGCCCCGGTTCGGCGTGCTGCGCACTCGTGAATTTCTGATGAAAGACGCCTATTCTTTCGGGACAAACGTCGATCAGCTTAACCTGGCTTACGACGAAATGTATGAAGCCTATTGCCGGGTTTTTGATCGTTGCGGCGTGCCTTATGTGATTGTTGAAGCCGAGTCGGGGCCGATTGGGGGCGACAGCTCTCATGAATTTATGGTTCCCTGTGCCACAGGTGAAGACAAAATCATTCAGGACGTTGCCACCGGCTATGCCGCCAACGTGGAACGGGCCGAGATTGGCAGAATTGCCTGGCCGGCACCGGCCGACCCTTCGGCCCCGCCGGCTGAGAAGAAGCTGACGCCTCATAAACGCACAATCGATGAAGTTGCCTCGTTTCTGGGTGTGAAACCAGCCGAAACGGCCAAGCTGCTTGTCTTCAGTGCTGATGAGAAGCCCGTGGCCATTTTGATCAGGGGCGACCATGAAGCCAACGAAGCCAAGGTGCGCCGGGCATTTGGTGCAAAGAGCATCGAACTGGCCACACCGGAAGCAATTTTGAAAGCCACAGGCGTGCCCATGGGTTTTCTGGGCCCGATTGACATCAAAATTCCGCTGGTGGTTGACCCATCTGTCGCCGCCATGCCACGTGCCGTTGTGGGTGGAAATGAAGTTGATGTGCATTTTGTGAATGCCGTTCCCGGCCGTGATTTCCCGCTTGACCGCGTGATTGATGTGCGTAATGCCGAAGCCGGCGACCCCAGCCCGCGTGGCGAAGGCGACCCGATGACGATTTGCCAGGGCATTGAAATTGGCCACGTCTTCAAGCTTGGCACAAAATACTCAAGTGCCATGAATGCCGTGTTTCTTGATGAGCACGGCAAGCAGCAGCCGATGATCATGGGCTGTTATGGCATTGGCGTGAACCGGATTCTGGCCGGGGCGGTTGAAGCCTGCCACGACGCCAACGGAATCGTCTGGCCCATGCCGATTGCCCCCTACGATGTCGTTCTGGTGCCGCTCGCGGTGAATAATCCCGAGATCATGAACCTGACAGAGCGTTATGCTACGGCTCTTTCTCATGCCGGGGCCGATGTGATTGTGGACGATCGCGACCAGCGGCCCGGCGTGAAGTTTAAGGATTGTGACCTGATCGGCTTCCCCTTGCGGGTGGTTATTGGCGAGAAGGGTGTGGCTGGTGGCACAATCGAACTGAAGTGGCGCACCGGTGGCGATGCCTTCACCGTGCCACTGCCTGAAGGGCCTGATGCGGTGATTGCCGTGTGGAATGCCCGACGGGAAGAGCACGCTGCCGATTGCCGAAGCAGGATCAGCAAGCGAGATCTGGCGAAAAGCAGTGTATGAAGCCCCTGAATGAGCTTTCGCCACTGGCACGGCGAATGTATATCAGTTTTGGTATGCTGACGATCTGGACGGTGGCCGGGCCAACATTGGCTTTTGTGAGTGTTAAAAGGGGTTTCAGCGATGAATGGCCGCCTGAAAATCTTCTGGAATGGGTTGGTTTTTGGCTGGCCGTCGGCGGCTTTTCGGTTCTGATGTTCTGCACCTTCTGGTATGCTCTGCGGCAACCCCGAAGGGCCAAATATGTGCCGGGGCAGAAAAAGTCGGGTCAAATCAACGGTTGATGGGGTTGGAATGGAGGGGCACGAGATGTCAGGGCGAAGCGCAACACGCCAACGACCAGCTGCCCCGACGATTGTCCATCGCCGCGATTCAATTGATCTCACGGTAAAGTCGGCCCTGGGCTGGGACAGCCGCTTTCTTGGCCTGTTTTCAGGCCTGATGGCCGCCCGGCTGCTTTGGCCCAGTGAAGACGCCTGGCAGGGCACTGGTCTTTCGTGGTGTCTCTGGGTCATTATGGCGGCACTGGCCTTCGCCTCAGTGCGATTCAAACGACCTGACTTCCAGATGCGTTTTCGCTTGGCTGATGTCGCCGTTGTCACGCTTGTTCTGCTCATGATCATCTCCAGCCGGCAGGCCCTTGATGTGCGGCCTGCTACAAACATGGCCTGCGAATGGGCTGTGATTGGCCTGGCCTAT
>JBJTRR010000966.1:0-2328 GCA_046076185.1 bacterium
AAGGCATTCGTTACGAACCGTGTGGGTGATGTCGGAATGCTCATCGGCCTGGGGCTGATCTGGTCTTACTTCGGCACGTTCAGTATTGTTGATATCAATAATGCCCTGTCAGTCAGCCGGATAAGAGACAATGACACGCGAATTACGCGAGCAGTAACGGGCGACGATGTGACCGTCTCCATTCTTGCCCCGCCCAATGCCAAGGGTGAGCAGAATGTAACGGTGACCAAAACGATTCCCTACCTGATGCTTACGATCGCTGGTTTGGGAATCTTTGCAGGATGTGCCGGTAAATCGGCTCAGATTCCTCTGCATGTCTGGCTTCCTGACGCCATGGCAGGTCCGACGCCAGTATCTGCCCTGATCCATGCGGCAACAATGGTTGCAGCGGGTGTCTATCTCGTTGGGCGATTTTACGCTCTGTTTACTGCGGAAGCGTTGCTTTACATCGCCTACACTGGTGGCTTGACGATGATTGTCGCCGCCACGATCGCCCTGGTTCAAACCGACTATAAAAAGGTTTTGGCTTACTCAACGATCAGTCAGCTTGGCATGATGATGCTCGGCCTGGGCTCTCTGGGCTTTGCGGCCGGGCTCTTCCATCTGATCACTCATGCTTTCTTCAAAGCACTTCTCTTTCTCAGTGCCGGAAGCATTTATCATTCGGTACACACCTATGAAATGCCCAAGCTGGGCGGTCTTTTGAAGAAAATGCCGATCACTGGTTATTGCATGCTTGCTGCAACCATGGCGATTTCCGGTGTCCCTCTTCTCTCGGGCTTTTATTCGAAAGATGCGATTCTGGCCGCCACGATGCGATTTGCTTCGGAAACCGGTCACTATCCGATCTTCCTTTTTGCGGCGGTCGGATCAGCACTCACAGCATTCTACATGTTCCGCATGTGGTTCCTGGTCTTTGACGGAACATCTCGTTCCGCTCATCTTGAGCACGATTCGCATCATGCTCATGCCCTCGACGATCATGGTCACGGTCATGGCCATCATGGCGACCCGGTGGCTCATGCCCACGAAAGTGCCCCGAAGATGGCATTGCCGCTCATTGCTCTTGCTGTGCCGACGATCATTGTGGGCTATCCGATTACCATTCTGCCTTTCGGCGAGCCAATTCTTGAGCAGATGATTCATTACTCTGCCCCAGTGGCAACAGTTGACCTGAGCGACTGGCACTTCAAGGCCATGATGGTTTCCTTTGTTGTTGCATCGCTGGGCATCGGTGGTTCGGCTCTCTTTTATTCCCGGTTCAAGATTTTCAGCCCTGAGCCTTACGCCAAGCGATTCTCGGTGCTTTACAACTTTTTTGTCAACAAATGGTATTTTGACAAAATCTACAGCTTCCTCTTCGTGAAGCCGGCAATGTCACTGGCGAATAACATTTCCAGGTTCGACAAACTGGTAGTTGATGGCATGGTGACAGGTGCATCGAACCTGACTCATATTGTTTCACAGGCCAGTGGGCTATTTGACCGGACAGTTGTTGATGGCATGGTCAATTCGCTGGCCAATCTCGTCATGAACACAGGCGAAAAGAGTCGCCGGTTGCAGACGGGCAAACTCAGGCAATATCTTGCCGTTCTGGCAGTCGGAGTCGTTGGTCTCTTCGGCTGGCTTTATATCTGGATTCAGAGTTAACACGGCATAATCGGGATACCGGTCAGTTACTGGCATCGAAACCTAACCTTCGCACACAGGTGTGACAGTCGAGAAAAAATGGTCTGAAGCATGATGAGTGACGCACAACTACTTACAGCTCTTTGGCTTGTGCCATTTATCGGATCTTTGTCCGTGCTCCTCGTTCCGAAAGGGTCTGAGAAGCTGATCAAATGGATCGCACTGGGTTTCTGCCTTGCGACATTTGGGCTTACGCTGATCGCTTTCACTTCCTACCTCAATGGCAGTGGTGATGGGCTCGCTCCGATATCCTCTTCTCTTTCTGACCGGGTTCTTAACAACGTCATTCGCACAAGTGCGGTTGATGGCAGTGATTATGACGCTCTTGAAATCACCGGCTCCGGGCGCGACGGTCGCAACGATCTTGTGGTTCGTCTGCCGTGGATTCCATCATTCAACATTCAATATTATCTCGGCCTTGATGGTATCAGTCTAAGCCTGGTGGTACTGGCTGGCATTGTGGCAGTTCTATCCTGCCTTGCCTCGTTCCCGATTGAGAAGTCAGTCAAGGGTTATTACAGCCTCTTTCTGCTGCTTTGCGCCAGCATGATTGGCGTTTTCCTTGCTCTTGACCTCTTCCTGTTCTATGTATTTTTCGAAGTGATGCTTTTGCCGATGTATTTCCTGATCGGCATCTGG
>JBJTRR010000967.1:0-2109 GCA_046076185.1 bacterium
TTTTTGCAGTTCGCCCCGGTTTCTGTAAAAACAGGCGAGTGCAGCTGTAGAATCGGCTGAGTCTGGTTCGGCTGCAAGCTGTTGAGAGAGCGTCTCTCCTTCGTCGCTTGTTTTTGGTATGGCCCCGGGCGGAATAACCACTTGCCACTGTGCAAGCAACCGCAGGGCTTCCACAGGTGATTCTCCTGACTTAACCCATTTCCACAAAGCTATTTCCTGTTCTGCAGATCGCCGCTCGACACCAAGAATTTCAACCACTGCACGGTGCGCACTCAAATTGCGAGGTTCACGCCCAAGGCCAAATTCTAACTGCTCAAGAGCTTGGTCAAACAGATAAAAGTCTTTTAATTTTAGGCCTAACTCGAAATTTTCCGAGATGGAATCACCCACCCGGCTTGAAATATCCCTCAGAATTTCCGCAGAGTGCGATGAATCTCCAGACTCTCTAGCCAATTCGGCACGTGTTATCGCCAGCTTCAAATCTCTGGGTTCATACCAGGCCAGTTTTCTGCCAGTTTGCATCGCCAAATTGATGTTTCCGTCAAAAATACTGGCTTTCATTTTACTTCTGAGCCAGGACTTTCGTGCAGCAAAACCGGCCTGAAATAGACAGGCAAAAAGTATTACAGCTCCCAGGCTTTGTAATAAAAGCAATCTTCGCTTCTTCTTTTCGGTTTTCACGCCTGAATTCGTCCCGGGCCGTGTCTCTTCACTGGTATTTTTTAGTGATATGCTTCATAATATCATTTATTCCGCCAATTTTCAGGTGAATCGACGATCTAAAACATTTTGATCTACCGAATCATTCTGTCTCAAATCGCTATTTCAGGTTGCCTGATTGAAATCAGGGCTGTAACAATGAATGTTCGGTCGATCAATTTCATCGCGAACTTCTTCTGATTTCGGGCTACGCTGTCTCAGGAAATGATGTCATGCGATTACTTGCCTGCCTCAAAATCGCCGTTGTTCCTGGCCTTGTGCTCATAGCAAGCTTGTTTTATTTAAGAAAATCAGGTGTCTCTCAGACCCCTTCACCGCCCGAGAAGAGCCGTGTCAAGCTGATTAAGTTCGACTTCCACCCTTCAGCCAGTCTCACCACTCAGCCCCCGGCCAGTGCCTCGACTTCTGAAACCACCCCTGTTGCCCAACCAGCTAGTACGAGTCAAGGCGACTCTAATTCTTCAGGTCCAATTCTTTCACAAGTACCTCCGGCGAGTTTGCCGACAAACAGGGCCGAACCGCCAAAGCTGGTCGATCCGTATGGCAATTTCAGCGAAAACCCCAGCCTGAAATTAGTGGGTGCAAAGGTGTGTGCCGAATGCCACCCGACAGAACACGCGCAGCATTTCGGTTCAGGTCACTCGCGAACACTTCGGCCGGCAGGGCGTTCGGCTATCGGCAAGTTTCTGGATGGCAAGGTTTTTCCTGACCCGGAAGATCCTTCTTCGGTCTGGCGATACATCGTTTCGGGCGACCGGCTTGAAGCCGAAAAGATTGAAAATGGCAAGAGTAACTGCTTCGGGATTGATTACGCCATTGGTTCTGGCGAGCAGGGAATGACCTTTCTTTCGCTGATTTATAATAAAAACCTTAAGCAGTATCAGGGTTTGGAGCATCGGCTCTCATACTATGACATCAATCATGCAATGGATGTCACGCCTGGTCAGGGTAAGAAAGATACCACTGGCTCGAACATCAGCCGCGATAGTTCTGGCCGGCTGATGGATCAGCGAAGCATGGTCAAGTGTCTCGACTGCCACGCAACAGTCACTTCTAATAGCAAACCCGGCCAGTTCGACCCCGTCACAATGGTGCCGAATGTTTCGTGTGAACGCTGCCATGGACCAGGCAGGGATCATGTCGAATCAGCCCGAAAGGGCCTTGATGAAAAAGCTCTGGAGATGCCACTGGGAGCTGCTTCAGCGACTCCAAGCCGGCAGATTCGTGAATGCGGAACATGCCACCGAAGGCTTGACAACGTTCCGCCCAGTCAGATCCATCCACAAAATTACGAGCTTGCCCGGTTTCAGCCCCTGGGGCTTGAATCGTCATTCTGTTTTCAGCGTGGCAAAAGCGGCCTCAAATGCACTTCATGCCACGACCCTCACG
>JBJTRR010000968.1:0-2278 GCA_046076185.1 bacterium
CTTGAAGAGGTTTGATCTTCGTCAGAATATTGAATGTGGGAATTTCTAAATATCCTGCTCTGACTATTAATAATACTACGCAATCCGATACTTGTGGTGAAAAATTGATTCGTAAAATCATCAATACTGGAAACATCCAGATTTTTCATCTGTATCGTAAGTTCCTGAATTAAACCACAGGAAGCATCGATTAAACCCTTTATTCGCGATTTCGAATCATGTGCTTTCATCAATTCATGAATCTGAGTTGTCATAAATAAAAACAACTGATTATCAATCAAATCCTGATTTTTAAGATATAGCAGGTATGAGTCATTTTGTTTGCCTGAGAAATTGATAAAAAAACGAATCAGTTCATCACGTGATCTCACATCATGATGAAAGGCAAGCAATAGCTCAAGGATGTTTCTTTTTATATCTGTTTCATTCATACAGACAATCCTGGATCATGATTCATATTATCTGTATTATCTCATCTCAGTGAGTCTTAATGCAAGGGTCATTCAACATAGAAGTTAGTTATGAAATTAATACCAACAGCACGTGAATAAATGTCATAGAAATTTTGAATTTCTTTTTCGTCGTTGACTAAACCGAAGTATCAGGATTTTGATTACTCAAATTGATCTCGTGCACGGTGCTTAAAGTTTACAAGAGTAGATTAACCATCGCTGAATTGGGTTAGTGTCATTTTGTCATATTCTGAGCTTCATCGGAAAAACTTGCAACCGGCTGTGCTTCATCGAGTTCTGAAAGATTGGAAATAATAATATCGTCTGTTTGATTCAAGAATGTATTATTCTGATCATTTCCAGATAATGTTACGCTGACGAATGTTCCATTATCAAATACAGTCTTAACGATCAACTTACGAGCTAATCCATTTTCAACACGATAAAGATATTCAACACCACCCATTCTCTGAATGGCACTTGCTGGTAAATAAAGGCGATCAGCAGGAGAATTGAATTCCAGTTTCATTTTACCGTACATTCCTGGAATCAGGCCTGCGGATTTACGCGTCGAGGCACCTTTGGGATATTCTGGCAATCGTCGGCTTTTAAGGTCAGCCCCTCCATTTTTTTCGAATTTCGATTTCAGTTTTTCGTAATCTGCAGCTGTTCCATTAAAAAGATCCACCTGTACAGTGAGAGTTCGATCACCCATCGAAAGTGAAGGTGCAATCCGGGTAATTTTAGACTTGAGAACCTGGCCAGGAAGGGGATCCATGCGAATTTCAGCCGAAGTATTCTGATCGATAAGGCTGGAATATTGGTCGGGCACTTTCATTGAAATTGTCACAATATCATTTCTTTCAATGGTTACGATAGGTCTTGCACCAGGAACAATGGCTGCGCTTGGTACAAAAGATCCAGGATCAATAGTTCTTGATGCAATGACACCATCAAATGGGGCAGTAATAACACCTGAGTTTTGATTCGATTGCTGACCGGGTGAAGGTTGAATTTCTACAATTTTTTCACCCGAAATAACGGTATCTCCAAGATCTTTCTCAAGAAAAATGACTTTGCCGGCAACTTCTGAATATAGTTCTGCACGATAATAAGACGAAACATCGGCTGGTTGCTCGATAGACAATCTCATTTCCGGCTTTAATACGGGTTTCACTGTCCTAACGCGAATCGCATTTTTCAAGTTATTACTAATCGATACATCCTGCGCCGAGATGTTTGTCATGTTTTGACTCAACAGAAAAATACAAATCGCACAAGATAACATCCGAAACAATTTTGATTTTTGCATCATTGGCATATCATGTTCCTGAGTATTAAACAGTATGAATTTTGATAGATTCAATTCCATCATAATCTTCCTCAATATCAGACAATGGTTTCACTTGACGAATGATCATTGTGTAAATCACTGGTACGAAGAAAAGAGTGAGAGTTGTTGAACTGATCAGACCACCCACAACTGCTCGCGCCAATGGAATATTTGCTTCATTACCGTGTCCGCCACCTATTGCCATCGGAGAAAGTGCTAGAACTGTAGCAAGAAATGTCATAAGGATAGGCCGGAAGCGAGTTTCGGCAGCTTTACGGATAGCTTCAGCAGGGCTGGAACCTTCCATTTGAAGTCTATTGGCAAATTCAACCAGCAAAACACCGTTATTCACAGCAATACCAACCAGAAAGATAATACCCATCAAAGACTGCACGTTTAAGGTAGTTTTTGTAAGGAATAGCATCACTACGACACCTATGAAACCAAGCGGAACTGTAAACATAATCACCAGAGGCCCCGTCCACGATCGAAA
>JBJTRR010000969.1:0-1576 GCA_046076185.1 bacterium
GTTTCTACCGTCTTTTTCAGCTCCTCCACTTCCATCTTCAGCTCGGTGCGGCCGGCCGCAGTGCTGCCGCCCGTGCCTGATCGCTCCTGCCCGGGCTCGTCGTCGCCATCGTCAGCCGATCCTGCATGTTTCGCCCGTAAAACTTCCATTTCGGGGTCAGTGTAAAAGGCGTGGCTCACGATCACACCCCGGCGACGGCCCGGCGGCGAAAGAGTCACCACCAGTCCGCGTTGTCTCAGTGGTTCAAGCACCTTTTGCAGCTCTTCCTGGTCTTCCAGCGTGCTTTCCATACGCTCGGCCCGGGCCCTCAGCTCGCCTTCTGTCTGGGGGCCACGCAAAAGCAGCTCGGCCAGCACTGAAATCTCGGCCTTGCTCACGCCCCAGAATTCATAAAGCACGTGCTTGAATTTCGGCACGCGGCCCACACCTTCCACCTTCACCGCCGACTTCTTGTCGCGCAGGTCCAGAAGTGTGTCCTCTACATCCTCTTCAACATAATTCACCACAGGGTCGCGGTTCGATTTCTGGTTGCACCCCGTGACAAGTCCGGCAAGTGTCATTGGATAATAGTCAGGCGTGGTTTTGCTCTTTTCAATCATCACGCCCAGCACGCGCCGTTCGCGGGCATTATATCGCGGAAGTTCTGAAATAGGTGGCCTGGTCTGTCCCACTGACATCGGAATGACCCCAATAAAAACTGCGAATCGAGATTCCTGAAAAAATCACCTGCTGCTGTGCCTGATTACCCAGGCCCTGGTCAGCCCTGCTCCAGCTCGGCCAGTTTGGCATCCAGAAGCTGGCCGACAAGTGTAGGGTTCGCCTTGCCGCCCGTCGCCTTCATCACCTGCCCACGCAAGAAGCCTTTAATCGCGTCGGGCTTCTTCTTGCCAGTCTTCAGGTCTTCCATCGCTTTCGGGTTTGAAGCCAGGGCGGCTTCAATGGCCTCGCGAATCGGGCCTTCGTCCGACACCATCTTGAACCCGCCGGCTTCAATAATCCCATCCAGGTCGCCGCTGCCATCGGCTTCCACCAGCTTGGCCAGCACTTCGCGGCCCTGCTGAGTGTTCAGGTCGCCCCGGCCTACACGAGAAATCAGGTCGGCCAGCATCTCGGGGCCGACCGGGAATCCTTCAACTGTAATGCCCATGGCGTTGGCTGTTCGCAATACTTCCTGCTGAACCCAGTTCGAGGCCATTTTATACTGGTCAGTCCGGGCCACCACCGCATCGAAATAAGACCAGCAACAGTTCCACACTTCTAATACTGCCAATCACGGGGCCATTTGCAAGAAGACCAAGAAGAGGACCAACACCCCCGACATTTTTTTGTTCAAAAATCTTGAAGAACAGAAAAATGCGCCAGAGCCTAAGCAACAGTCTTCATAGCAGCAAAAACAGCAATAGGTATCATCTGGTAATACCCCAAAACCTGCTGATTAGCAAAAATAACAAAAACTTGAACTAGAAATGTACGAATAATAGCATCTTGACAAGTAGTAGAAAAAACAACGCGAGGAAGAAGAAAAGCAAAAAGCTGCGATTTAGCGCAAAGCTGAGGAGGAAGCTGCGAGTTAAAG
>JBJTRR010000970.1:0-1149 GCA_046076185.1 bacterium
CTTCCTCATGCCCAGTATTTACGAACCCTGTGGCCTGCACCAGATTTACAGCCAGATTTATGGCACCATTCCGATCGTTCGGCGCACTGGTGGCCTGGCCGACACCGTGACTGACCCGGCCGATGCCATCGCCAGCGATAAACCGGCAACCGGTATTGTTTTTAACCATGCCGACCAAAGCGGCCTGCGCTGGGCGATTGACCGGGCCGTTGCCATCTGGCGAGATTCCGCCAAACGCAATGAAATCATCCAGGCCGGCATGCGAAAAGACTGGTCGTGGCGGGCCAGTGCCCAGGAATACATCAAAGTTTACAAATCTGCCATCGCCGCCTTGAAACAGTCAAACTGATCCAGACCTGCTCCAGCTGCAACATTCCAGGATTTTCTGATTCCATCAAAACGAAAAAACCCGCTGGAAAACCAGCGGGCGAGAAGTCATACGCGAAATGTTCAGCAGTGAATCAGTAAGCACCGGCAGTGACAAGTGGCTCATAGAAAGCATCTGGGTCGCCTGAAGTGGCACTCCATGGGGCAATGCCATAAACACCGCCGGGGCCTGTGCCGAGGTAAGCACCTGGGGCCGACTGCACAACCGAGGCCTTCACCTGAGCCGGTGTGAATGTCGAGTTCATGGCTTTGCACAGGGCGGCCGTGCCGGCCACGTGTGGCGATGCCATGGATGTGCCGCTCATTGTGGAATAGGCACCGCCCTTATATGTTGAATTGATATTCACGCCGGGGGCAACCACATCAACACCGTTTTCAGATCCTGTATCGTCGGCATAATTCAGCCCGAAGTTGCTGAAGGATGCCAGTGTGCCATCAGTTGACAGGGCAGAGACGGTGATTACACCTTTGCTTGTGCTATTAGCTGGACTGCTTGATTTGGCATCAACCGAGCTATTGCCTGCCGCCACAACAAAGGTGACTCCAGCGGCAACAGCTTTATCAATTGCGCTGTTCAGGGTGGGGCTGTCGCCACCGCCAAGGCTCATATTGGCGACTTCAATAGTGCTGGCGTTGGCTGTGACCCAGTCAACCCCGGCGATCACGCCGGACATCGTGCCCGAGCCCGTGCTATCAAGCACGCGAACCGCCCAAAGCCTTGCCCCAGGGGCCACGCCAACCACGCCAATGGAATTGTCTTTT
>JBJTRR010000971.1:0-4836 GCA_046076185.1 bacterium
CATAGGCGATCAGGATGACCGCAGGGCCGTTTCGTTCACCTTCTGCGGAAAAAATTGGTCAGGCACTCTCGCAGTGCTTCCGCGAGCCAGGCCCTTTTTTCAAGCACCACCGAAACTTGACGCATTGCTCAGCGAACGAGAATAAATCAGCCCCGATGATCTTCCGATGTGGATTGACATACATGGCTTGACTTACGCAGAATGAGAGGTTCAAGAGATGTAGTTGACTGAGTCTCATTGAGGGGAAGAGGTTCCATGAAGATCACCATCGCTCAGCTTGTTGTCGGCCGGGATCTTGTGGAGAATAAAAAACGTATGAAGGCTGTGATTGAATCGGCTGGGCGTGGCGACTGGGTGATTTTCCCGGAAGGTGTGCTATCCGGGTATTTTCCCGACGATGACCAATTCTTACAAACACTTGACTCAGACAAAATTGAAAAGGCAATCAGTGCCATTCAGGAAGTGGTGCAAGCCCGCCAATGCCATTGCATTTCTGGCAGTGCGACATTCGCCGACAATATCTGGCGCAATACAGTGATTACTGCCACAGCCAGTGGCCAGGGTTATCGGTATCACAAGATCGAGCTTTCAGCACTTGACCGGCTGCGATTTGAGCCTGGAACAGTGTCGGAAGTGATTCAGGCGGGTGATCTGACGATTGGTGTACTGGCCTGTCGTGAGCTGCTTTTTCCGGGGATGTGGTCGAAACTCAAGCAGGCTGGGGCCCAGATTGTATTTCACATCAATAATGCCATTCAGCCACACGACCGGATCTGGAGCCACATATTCATTACCCGGGCAATTGAGCAGGGGATGTTTGTTTGTAGTGTGAATAATGGTTCGCCACCACAGGAGCTGGCATCGTATCTGGTGGCACCCAGCGGGCAGATTGTGCTGAAAACCGAAACAGGTCAAGATAATATGGTATCAGCATATATCAATATGAGTGACTCGATTCCTGACCTGACGAAACGAACTGATTTTTGAATAGGGATTGGGAAAAGCCAAGCCCAATGCGAACTTCGAACGGTTTGTGCGCCGCCATTTTTCAAGATTAATTGTTTGTACTGAATTATAAACGGATGATCATGTATCGGCAGTGGGTGTTTCTCACCCAGGCACAAAGGCAGGAAGAAAGGCGATCAGGATGATCTCGCACAGAGTTTGAATATAATATATAATTATATGATAATAAAAAAAGGGCCGTCGCTGACGCTTTCGGCTCGTTAAATACATGGGAACAGGCATGATGAGCCGGGATGTATGAAAAACCGTTCGACGGATTTTCAGGGGTTATGATTTTGTTTCCAGCAGCTTCTGTACATGTCGGGCGAGAATGTCGGTTTCGATATTAACGCATTCGCCGGGTTGAAGTCTGCCAAGTGTCGTAACGGCCAGCGTGTGTGGAATGAGCATGTTGCTGAATGAGTCGGGGCCGACATCGACAAGAGTCAGGCTGACACCGTCAACGGCGATGGAACCTTTGGGAACCATGAGCCGCGTCCAGGTGGGGTCGATGCGAAATTTCAGGAACGCCCATGGGCCTTCAGGGCGATGTTCGAGGAGTTCGGCAGTGGTGTCGATGTGGCCCTGCACAATGTGGCCGCCAAGGCGGTCGGAAAGCCGCATGGCCCGTTCCAGATTCACGGCCGAACCGGCGGAAAGCCGGCCCAGGTTGGTGCGTTTGAGGGTTTCGGGCCCGGCCTGAAACGCCATTCGGTTGTTGCTGTGTTCGACAACCGTCAGGCAGCAGCCGTTTACGGCGATACTTTCACCGGTTGTGATGGGGCCATCGGCCGATTCATCAAGCCCCGGCCACTCAACAATCAGTCGCCGCCCGCCCGGTTCGTGGGCTATTTCAACGACCTGGCCCAGCACCTGTACAAGTCCTGTAAACATGCTCTTATATGATTATCCGTCTATGAGATTCGAAAGTTGTCGATTAAGGCTGAGGTACTTTTTTCGGCTCGGCCGGTGGTTTTTTGGTTTCGGCTTCCGGCTTTTTGAGTTCGGCGGCTGGTTTGGCCGTGTCGCCAGTGGCCTTGGCTTTGGCTGGTTCGGCGGGTTTTGGCTTGGCTTCTTCCTGCTTCATTTCGTCTTTTTTCGGCTCGGCTTTTTTCGCTTCGTCCTTCTTTGGTTCAGCGGCGGCGGCTTTGGTGGCTGCGATGGCGGCGGCAGAGCGGGAGACGGTTTCAACAAGGCCATAGGTCACGGGCGTGAGGTTATAGCGGGGTTCCCAGTCGGTTTTCTGGAATTCGACGGTCTGTTCCAGAAAGCGGTTGATCTTTTCGAGCAGTTTTGGCTCGAATCGCAGAAGCCTTGCCCCGTGCAGGTTGGTGTCAAGCTCTTCCACTTTGCTCAGGCGGCTTTCACGGCGTTCAATGATGGGTTTGACAAGTTTCAGGGTTTCGGCCGAAGCCTGGTCGGTTTTGCCGCCGATGGCGAGAATGGGCACGGGCGAGCCTGTGGCGTAGGATTTCAGTTCGGTTGTGGTTCGCACGCTGTGCCAGCTTGCCACGGGCGAGAGCATGACCAGGGCGGAGATATCAGAGGGGCGGCCGGTGGCGGTATCGCGAGCCCCCGAGGCGATTTCAACGCCTGCGGTTTTGGAGCGTGGGGCGGCCGGATTGGGGCGACTGCCGGGCGGGCCGCTGACGATTTCTTTCATCCATTCGAGAAAGACGTTGGCACCTTCGCCAAGTGTCAGGATTGTGAGCTTGCCCAGGTTGAATTCAAGCCGGTTGTGGCGGTCGATCATGAACTGATAGGCGAGGCGAAGGTCGTTCACGGCGTGGTTCAACTGCACGGCTGGTGAAACCTGGCCGGCGGTTACGGCGACTTTTGTCTGATCAGCTTTGGTTGCGGCGGCGTTCCGTTTGGCGGGGTCGCCCAGGCCCGAAACATCAAGGCTCACGACGGCGAAGCCATCGCCCTGAAGTTCAGCGGCGAGGCCATTGGGGTCTTTGAGTTCTTCGATTTTGTCGGCAAAGTCGCGGCTTGAGCGGTCTTTTTCGTGAATAAGGAGGATGACGGGCGGATTTTCGCCGGGCAGGGCCGGATAGTAGTTCAGGCCGAGGAAGGTGCGGTCGCCGCGAGCCACGGTGATGCGGTAATACTGAGTGTCGCGAATATTTTTGAGGGTTGGGCGAGCGGCTTCGTTCTTTTTGGCGACTTCCTTACCGATGGCCGCAGCCGGTGCACCGCCGATGCCCAGACCGCCGCGGGCACGTTTGGCAGGCAGTTTGCCGCGATTGGCCTGGGCGGGGCCTTTGGTGGCGGGGCCTGGTTCCGATTTCGGAATGCCCTGCTGCGGGCCGGCCTGTGTTGAGGCTGAGCTGAAGACGAGCGAAAGGCTCAGGCTGAGTGTGAAAAACCCGGCAAAAACACGGTGGAGGAGTCTTCGGCGAAGCATCCGGGCACGCTCCTTTTCAAGCCATCCCAGGGCAAACTGTCAGTTCATTCCTTATCTATTTATTGTATTGGAGTTTCAGAATCAGGGAAGTGGAATCTGGTGAGGGCCGTTCCATTCTGTTTCCGCCGAGAATGTGGCGGTGATAATGAAATGTTGTGACATTGGCAGAATTATGCAATGACAGGCGTATTTGAATGATTAGAAAGTGCTGAAATTTCTGCATGAACGAAAAAAATGTGTAATGAAATTCCTGACAAAAAAGATGAGCATGTTCTGATGCCTGGAAGGATTTTTGCAGTTAAGGCCACGCCATGAAAAACTTGTATTGGATGGGTCGTAACGGCAAAATGGCCAATTTTTAAAAAAACTGACTTGTACCCAGCCCGCATTTGTGAATATATTAACAATTGGGTGTAGTGATATTCAGTAAAGAAATTTGCTGGAACTGGTTTGCTTTTCTCCTTTCTGCACAGTAGTTTTGCGCAGTCAGGGCAATCGTTGGGAGTAATTCATGACAGATCGTGATTTCGAGGAATTGGTTGATAATTTCAGGCAATTAGGGCAGCGATTATCGCAGCAGATGCGTCGGGACCCTGATCTTGCATCTTCGCTTCGTCAATTCGCATCGTCGTTGATCAAAATTACGGAATCGCCCGCGATGCCACCCCCGACGGGCAGTTTTGTGCCCCGGGTGAAGGAACCTTATGGCGCGAATGCCGGTTATATGGCACCGCCGATGCGTCAGCCGGTGGCTGAGCCGCGATATGGTGAATTTGAGAGCGATTTTTATCGTCCGGCGTCGGAACCTGTGGGTCAGGCTTGGGGCGGTGGCGAACCGCCGATGACAACGGAGCAGGCTCGTCGGGCTTTTGGCCCTGACACGATTGACCTGAACCTGATTTCGGAGCGTGCCCGCCTGAAGGCTGAGGGAGTACGGTGGGCGTGGACACGTGAGCGGCGGATTCATGCCGGGGCAGACTTCCGGCGTGAGATTCAGCCAAACGACCAGAGCCTGGTGCACCGGGCGAAGAACCTGCCGAATTGCTTCATGTGGATGAATGATCCGTTTGGCCCCCGGCTGACGGACCAGCACCAGATGGAAACGCTGGCCGGCTGTTTTGACACGCTGGCCGAGTCGGTGGCACTGGTGAAGGAAGTGATGCCTGACCGGCACAAGCAGCCTGATCTTGTGAAGCAGGCCCTGACATATATGGCACAGTCGCAGTCGGCTCTGCGCATGGTGGTGCGGCAGATTTATGACCGCGACGACCAAGACCAGATGGAAGCCTATCAGTGGCTTCGCCGGATTACGCAGGTTGAGCGGATTTATCTTTCGCGATATATGCGGCTTGACGACCCGGCCGACCCTGGCGACTGGGTGATGATTCATGAAGCAGTGACACGCATTGAGCAGCAGCTTGACG
>JBJTRR010000972.1:0-3938 GCA_046076185.1 bacterium
TTCCTGTCTTTGACTTCCGGAAATTGAATCACAACCACCCTAAGCAACTGTGACGGCGCCTGATAAAGACAGGGCTGGAATGTCTCCTATTCAACATTCGTTTCCTTGCCGTAAACAGCCAGTTTTTGAACCGTCCGCCGCTTGCTCGCCACGGTTTTGCGGTCGCCCACAGCCTTTTTATATAGGCGAAAATCGATAGAAAGTTCACAAAAAAGAGCAATCGAATAACTCGCCATTCAAAGTTACCCAAAATTTCCGGCAGGATATAAATTAAAAGTGCGAAAGCCATGTATCATCTGACGGTTAATATTTTTTGATGTTGTGTGTGCTGGGTGGTTTCGTGAATGGCCGCGATTGATTAAGATAATTCATCAAATAGTGATTTCAGAAGGATGCATGATGGCGGGCCGGGCCGGGAAAATGGTTTTGACACTGCCTGAGATGCGATGCAGCAAAAAGCCGGCAAGGCAGGGGAAGTAAGGATTATGACCGATCGTCATGCGGAAAACGCCCTGATTGCCGACCCGCCCAGACGCACCGTTGATTTTATCAATGCGGTTCGATCGCGAGTGGGCGAGGTGGTGGTAGGGCAGGACGAAGTGGTGGAACGCCTGCTGATTGCCCTTTTCACGGGCGGGCACCTGCTGCTGCAGGGCGTTCCGGGGCTGGCCAAAACGCTGCTGGTCTCGGTGCTTTCCAAGTCAATCGATCTGGCCTTTAACCGTGTTCAGTTCACGGTTGACCTGTTGCCCTCGGACATTCTGGGCAGTGAAATTCTTGACCCGAGGACGAACACCTTTCACACGCGTAAGGGGCCGATTTTCACGAATCTGCTGCTGGCTGACGAAATTAACCGGGCTGCGCCGAAGGTGCAGTCGGCCCTGCTGGAAGCGATGCAGGAACGACGTGTGACAATTGGCAGTGAAACTTATGACCTGCCCGCTCCGTTTCTGGTGATTGCCACACAGAACCCGGTGGAGCAGGCGGGCACTTTTGAGCTGCCCGAGGCCCAGCTTGACCGGTTCATGCTGTGCCACCGGCTGAATTATCCGACACCCGACGAAGAGCGTGAGGTTCTGCGGCGCAATTCACGCCTGGGCGTGAAGCGGCACGAGCGAGGAGCCGTGGTCAAGACGGAATTCGACGTGCTTTCACACGAGCCGGTTGGATCAATTGATGACCTTGTGGCCGCGATGGAAGCCGTGCATGAAGTCTATGTGAGCGAAACCTTTACCGACCATGTGGTGGAACTGGTCAGCCGTAGCCGCCGGCACCCTGCCCTTGAGCTGGGCTGCAGCCCGCGGGCGGGCATTGCTTTGGTGAAGGCATCGCGGGCCCGGGCCCTGATTCACGGGCGGAATTATGTGACGCCTGAAGATCTTTACCGGCTTGCCGAGGATGTGATTCTGCACCGGGTGCGGCTGAATTACGAGGCTTTGGCTGATGGCATGACCGGGCCGAAGGTTCTGCGAGAACTTTTGGGCCCGCATGGCGAAACGCTGAGACAATCGACGAAGAACGGAGCCGCTGCTCATGGAAGGGTTTCTTGATTTGCCGGAAGTTCTTGATTCGCGGCAATTTCTGATAGCTGTCAAACGATTGGCTGACAGCCTGGCCTTTGGCACAGATCGCTCACCCTATATTGGTTCGGGGCTTGAGTATCATCAGTCGCGGCCTTATCAGTCGGGCGATTCGATCAAGGCGATTGACTGGAGGGTGACGGCCCGCACGGGCAAGGTGCACGTGAAGGAATATGAGGCGATCAAGCGGCTGCCGGTGTGGATACTGGTGGATACGTCGGCGAGCATGACGATCAGCTCAACGCGAAAATCCAAATACGAGGTAGCGGTTTATGTGGCAGGCGGGGTGGCTCTGGCCTCGCTTGAGGCGATTCGCCCTGTGGGTTTTATGGGTGTAGGCGGGCGTGGGCTCTTGCGGCCTGAGAGCCTGTCTAAATATCAGGTGCACGGCTGGCTGCACGACCTGCGGCGATACCGATTTGACGAGCCAACAAACCTTGGCCGGCGGGTGGCCGATCTGGCCGCCCGGCTGCCGCAGCGTAGCCAGATGATTGTGCTGAGCGACATGCACGAGCCAGCCGCCCTGCCCGCCCTGAAGCTGGCGGCCCAGGCCCATGATTGTTCGGTGATCCATCTGGTTGACCCGGCCGAATCAGGCCTGCGTGGCACGGGTTTTGTGCGGGGAGCCGAGGCCGAGACTGGCCGACTGGTGATTGCGGCGGGCCGGCGGGCGTGGGTCGATGCGGTATCGCTGCGGGAATCGCTGAAAAAGAGCCGGATTGACTGCCTGACAATTGACATATCACAGCCCTATGCAGCACGGCTCAGGCAGTTTTTCAAGGGACGCAATATGCTGGGCAGAGGTGCGCGATGACTCATAATAAAATAAATATATATGCATACTGTATGGTTATGCTGTGTCTTTCAGGTGTAGTAAATGCATATTCGCAGGAAACAGGGTCTCGGCTTGAAGGTAAGGTGCCGGTGGCGAGCTTGAGGCGGTGCCGACGACTGATGCGATGGCGAAGATTGTGGTGCGAATTGCCGAGACGTATCGGCATGGCGATGCATTTCGGTATGACCTGGAATTTACGGGATTTGAGCCGGGGAGATATGATCTGGTGAAGAGCCTTCGTCGAAAGAATCCGGAAGAGAAATCGGCAGGAATTTTGCCGATTGAGGTGGAAGTGACAAGTTCGCTCGAGCCGGGGCGAATGGAACCGAGCCGGCCTGGGGGGCCTGAAATCCCTGCCTGGATGACCTATTTTACAAAGCTCAATATTTTAATTGGTGTATGGATTTTAGGGCTTGCCCTGCTTTGGGGAAAATCGGCCAGCCAGGCACAGGCGGTGAGCCGGGTGGAAGCACCGCCCATGACACTTGCCGAGAGGCTGAAACCACTGGTTCAGGCGGCGTGCGGGGGCACGCTTGAGGCGCACAAGCGGGCCGAGCTGGAAATGCTTTTGATTGGCTATTGGTCAGACCGGCTGGAACTCTCAGGCAAGACAGACCCTGGGGCGCTTTTACAAACCCTGAAGCAGCACCCTGAGGCGGGCCCGCTGGTGGCAAAGCTGGAGGAGTGGCTGCACATGCCGCCTGACAAGCGGAAACTGACAGAGGCCGACATAACCGGGCTTCTGCAGCACTATGAAAAGGTGACAGATTCGATTTCAGGGAAAGAAATAAACAGTCGGGGAGGCAAATAGAGCGTGCCTGCCAATTTGCCTGTCTCATTTTCGCATCCGTGGGTTTTGGTGGCGCTGGCGGTGCCGTTTCTGCTGATTTACTGGCAGGGGCGTTGGGCGAAACACCGGGTGGCCCTGCCGGCCGATGATACGCAGATTCCGCAGCGCAGGTGGCTTGGGCGTGTTCTGGCTTTGACAGATGCCATGCCTGCGATTATTCTGGCATTTGTTGTTGTGATTCTGGCCGGGCCGCAGACGCTATCGATTCCGCAGTCGCGGCGGGCGATGACAAATATCGAGCTTTGTGTTGACGTTTCAGGCAGTATGCTTGCACCGTTTGGCGGTGGCACGCGTTATGATGCTTCGATGGAGGCGATCAACTCGTTTGTTGACAAGCGTCAGGGCGATGCCGTTGGCCTGACATTTTTCGGGAATAACGTCCTGCACTGGGTTCCCTTGTCAAACGACATCAATGCGATTCGCTTTGCCGCACCGTTTATGGCGCCTGACAAAGCCCCGCCGTGGATGGGCGGAACCGAGATTGGCAAGGCTTTAATGGCATGCCGCGACCTGCTTTTGACGCGGGAGGAGGGCGACCGGCTGATAGTGCTGATTTCAGACGGTGCCAGCGCTGATCTTTCCGGCGGACGAGATGAAGAGATTTCACGAATATTAAAACGCGATAATATTACGGTCTATTCGATCCACATAGCCGGTGGCGATGTGCCTGAGG
>JBJTRR010000973.1:0-3493 GCA_046076185.1 bacterium
GTGCCAGTGGTTCGGCGTGGCGATGGAGATTGCGTCGATATTTTTATCTTCCAGAGCCTTGCGGGCATCAGCCACATGATTCGGCGCGTGGCCGTTTTTGGCCGTCAGCAGCTTGGTGTATTTGCCGAAGGTGCGTGAATCGGGGTCGATCAGCGTGGTCACGGCCACGTTGTTGAGTTCCGAAAAACCACCCACATGGGCTGAGCCGCGGCCATTGACGCCGGCCACAGCCACGCGAACGGTGTCGTTGGCACCGATCACCCGGCCCGAGCTTTTGGTGCCACCCACGGCAAAGAGAAGGCCGGCACCGGCCGTGAGTTTCAGCGCATCGCGACGATGCATTGGCTTGTTCATATGAATATCTCCCGTTGTTTGGTGTGATCAGTCAGGTTTTGGTCGGGCAATCGGGCTTCAGAATCAGGCGAGAGGCAGGATTTTGTTAAATTATCCGGAATTCCAAAACGGGATGCCACACTTTTTCAGGAAAAATTTGCAGGAAAATTCGGTTGGTTGAGTTGCCGCAAATCCATGATTAAGATGGACACCTGAAGATATCCCCCAACCGGCCAACACCCTTCACACCCACAGTGGAAATCAAAATGCACTTTTTTCGCACGCTTCTGCCTGCACTTTTGCTGGCCGCACCGGCCTTGGCACAGGATCTTTCGAAGGTTCCGCCCGCCAATTACGACGAATCAAAAATCAAGCCCTACACGCTGCCAGACCCCTTGCAGTTTAACGACGGCCGGAAGGTGACATCGGCTGAAGCCTGGCCTGCCCGGCGGGCCGAACTGCTTGAGTCGGTCACGCGTGAGATGTTTGGCCGCATGCCTGCCGGCAAGGTGACGATTAAGGCCGATAGAGCGGGCGTGAAAACCGATGCCCTTGGCGGCAAGGCCAAACGCACGCTGGTGACACTGCATTTGCAGCATGATGGTAAAGATTTGCCGGTTGATGTGCTGATCTACACGCCCCAAAAGGCATCAGGCAAAGTGCCTGCCTTTCTCGGCCTGAATTTCAATGGCAACCAGGCTGTGACGGATGAAACCGATATCCCGATAACAAAGTCGTGGATTCGTAATAACGATAAATCAGGCATGGTGAACAACCGCGCGACGGAAAAATCACGCGGCAGTGAAGCCAGCCGCTGGCAGGTGGATAAGATCATTGACCATGGTTATGCTTTGGTCACGGCTTATTACGGCGACCTAGACCCTGATTTTGACGACGGTTTTAATAATGGCGTGCATGCCCTTTTTCGTTCGACAGATGCCAAAGGCCGGGCGGCTGATGACTGGGGATCAATTGCAGGCTGGGCCTGGGGCCTGAGCCGGATTCTTGATTATCTTGAAACCAGCGAAGAAATTGATGCCACAAAAATGGGCGTGATTGGGCATTCGCGGTTGGGCAAGACATCGCTGTGGGCCGCGGCGACTGACCCGCGATTTGCAATTGCCTATGTGAATAATTCAGGCTGTGGTGGTGCGGCGATTGAGCGACGTGAATTTGGCGAGACCGTGTTTCGCATCAATACAGCCTTTCCGCACTGGTTCGCGCTGAATTTCCGGAAATACAATCAAAAAGAAAATGAATTGCCATTTGATGCCCATTCGATTGTCTCTCTGGTCGCCCCCCGGCCAGTTTATATTGCCAGCGCACAGGAAGACACCTGGGCCGACCCCAAGGGCGAATTTCTGGGCGGGCTGGGTGCCGACCCCGTTTATCGGCTGCTCACGGGCGATGGCATGCCAGCCAGAGAGATGCCTGCCATTTCCGAGCCGGTGATGGGCCGGATTGGCTATCATATTCGACCCGGCAAGCACGATGTAACGGCCTATGACTGGGACCAGTACATCAAATTCGCCGATAAGTTCTGGAAGAAATGAAATTGCATTTTGCCCTGGGTTTTTTGATGGGCCCGGGGTTTTATTTCATTTGAAATGCAATTGTATTAATTCCGGGTTCTGATATTACCGAAAAAATCAGCCTGCCAGACTTCGCCGGTTTTCACATCCATTGCCGTGAGCCACTTGCCGCCGCAGGCAAACGTGTCAATGCAAACGATATGGCCGGCATCAAGAATTTTGCCGTTTTTCTGCGAGGTGTGCCCCACAATCGCTTTTTTCCCTGAGCAATGCGGTTCAGGAATAAAGCCGCGAAGGCTTGTCCACAGCAGGGCCTCAATTGTCTGCTTTTCCAGCGGTAATCGTGGCTCATAGCAGGCATGCATGAAGATGTGGGTGTCGCTTTCAAGGCAAAGGTCGCACGAGGCGAGAAAATCCATATGCTCGGGCGGAATATCGCGGATTGAGCCATAAGCCTCAACCGTTTTGTCGCCGTCCATCTGCATCCACATTTTCGGCTCGATTTGGCCCAGCACGGCCGCCATCATCACCTGGTCGTGGTTGCCCAGAAGCGGGTAAAGCCGGCACTGCCGCCGCAGGGCGATCAGCCGGTCAAGCACGCCAGGCGTGTCAGGGCCGCGGTCAACATAATCGCCAAGGGTGATTATCGCGTCGTCCTCGGTCGGGTCAATCGCTTCAATGATCGCCTCAAGGGCGACAGAACAGCCGTGGATGTCGCCAATGGCAATAATGCGGCCTTTTTCATTCAGTGATATGGGTCGCATGTTTCAGGCCTTTTCCCGCAATTTTGATCTCTCTTTCCGGGTCTTCTGTCTTGACCCCGGCCCACCAGTAGATTCTAAGTAGATGAACCGGCAAAAGCGAATCACCCAGATTTCGGAAATTCAAGCCATGCGACGACCTGCCATGCTTTCACGCCCAAATTGCCTGATCATAGCCCTGTTTCTGGGGCATTTTCTGTTACCGCCCGGAACTCTACTGGCCCAGGATGAAATTTCAGTAACGCGTGCGGCCGAAGAGCGGGGCGAAAAGCCGCGCAGCCTTGACGACCGCCTTGCCATTACGCTTTATGCCGAACAGCCGCAGATTGTGACGCCCACCGGCCTTGATATTGACGACAGCGGCCGTGTCTGGGCGATTGAATCGAACACGCACTTCCGGCCCGAGAATTACAAGGGGCACGGGTCTGACCGGCTCCTGGTGTTTGAAGATGCCGATGGCGACGGCCGGGCCGAGAAGCAGACGACATTTGCCGATGGCTTCAAATATGCCATGAGCGTGCTGGTGCGGCCCGGCGGCAAGGTTTATGTGGCAACCCGGCGAGAGGTTATCGTGCTGGAAGACGACAACGGCGACCTGAAGCCCGACCGCCGTAAAACCATTCTGACACTTGACACCAAGGGTGATTACCCGCATAACGGCCTGGCCGGGCTGGCGATTGACGCACTTGATCAACTTTACATCGGTCTGGGCGAGAATATGGGCGAAGATTACCGGCTGGTTGGTTCTGACAATGAGGCACTTGTCGGTGGTGGTGAAGGGGGCAATCTCTATCGATTCAACCTTGATGGAACTGGCCTGAAGCAGGTGGCGACCGGCTTCTGGAACCCGTTTGCCTCGGGTTTTGA
>JBJTRR010000974.1:0-6900 GCA_046076185.1 bacterium
TTCATCGACGCCTTGGGGTTCTGCAGGCTGAACCAGGCACCCTTCTGCATCTTGAACATCATGCCAGGCTGAACATACATACGGTTGGTGAATGTCTGGGTTGTACCCACACCACCGGTGTAGTTAAGTCTTTCACCGACAACAACCTCTGATGTTGGCACATAGGGCAGGGGGTCGTCGAATGTGTAATTCTGGGCCCCACCGGCAAACGAGGGGTTATCAGGATAAAACATGGCGTTGGTTGGTTCGGCATAACCATTGGCGTTCGGCATGAGCCAGATGCCATTAATCGAATTGCCGGCCAGAACAGTCTGGCGAACCAGCGGGCCACGGGCAATGGCGTCTTCGCGGAAGCTGTCGAAGTCAGCCGCAACAGCAGCCTGAGCCGAGCCCGAACCGCCACCGTCAGTGATCTTCGTGTTAGCGATCATCGGACGGGCATTAAACAGCGTAATTGCGTTAAACCGGTTGCCGATTGTCTGTGGCACAGGGCCACCGGCATAGCGGATATTGACATAATTAAACTGGCTCATCACATCATCAGCACCCGAAAGACCAAGGGCACCATTGATCGGAAAGAGAACCGGGCTGAGCGACCGACCGTTAGAAACGTCGTCAAAGTTCCGGAGAACGATGCCGCCCCAGTCGGCCGCAGCCGGGTTGGTGTCAATGCCGTCGCCATTGGCGTCGCCACCAACCGTGTCGTCAGCATAAGAGGTGAAGATCACACTTTGGCCAGGCTGCGAGCCGCCACGCGTCTGAATGGCCGAACCCTGAGTCTGAACATACACGTTGGTGTTCATCATCTTCAGGGCTGAACCGGTATCGAACATCAGGGTCGTCATCGAGGGCACGCTGCCAGAACCTTCGTTCGTGGTGCCCTGAGGAGTCTGAATCACGAATGATCTTCGTTCAATCTTGCCTGACACAGGGTTGTACTGATCAGACGAGGCCAGGGCGATAATCGCCACGGGGCCGTTTGCTGACTTAACCTGGGCCGCAAAGAAGGCTGAAGGATCAAAGTGCCCGTTGCCGTTGCGGTCATAAGCCGGGTTGAAATTAATCCCGTAATTCTTCGGGCTGTTTAGATCGCCACCGTTGATGGCATTAGCCACAGCCTCAGGTACGAGTGTCGGATATGGCTTGGCGAAGGAGCCATCCGGGTCGTCGCCGAGAATGAACGGATCGTCGTTGTAATCAGCCCGGGCAAAAAGCAGATTACCGTTAGGCACCACCGTAAAGCCGGTGATGAACGTGCCGCCAGCCACGGCATCGCCAGTCAGGCCATTGCGATACTTGCCGGTCGGCATCAGGGTCTGGAAGGTCTCAACCGGGTTGAGGTACTTGCCAAATTCATCGACACTGGCTGAAGCCGCAGCCGCAACCGGGTTGCCCAGGAATTCGCCATCAAGCTGTAGGCCGAAGATATCGCGAATGGCCAGCGAGCCACTATTCGGAATCGAAATCCGGTAGTTATCAGCGACAAGCTGTGTGCCAGCCGGAATCTTCACCAGAAGACGACTGCGATAACCAGGTGAGCCCACAGCACAACCCGGAATCGAATCAACCAGGCTGACTGATAGGCCAGTCACGCGGGTGTAACCCGTGCCGGGGTCGGAAGCCGTGCCAAAATAGCGGAAGTCGCCATCAGGATTGGCGATATTGCTATCAGCTGAGCGATAAAGCTGAACCGTGTTATTGCTGATGCTGGCAGCATCAAGCGAGTTTGAGAAGTCGATCACGAACGTGTCGGGCGAGGCATCAGCAGCCTTCGGCACACTCGGGTTCACATTCGGCAGCTCGAAAAGCGAGCGGGGGCCACCGGTTGGCACAAAGATGTCAACATTGGTTCCATCGGTTTCCGTGTTCCCCATCTGGAAGCCGGTGATGTAAACCGGCGTTGGGTTCACATTAATCGATATACTGTATGGAACCAGCGTGTTCGCGGCCGAATCAGTGATGCGATTTGTCGCCGTGAAGACATACTTGCCAGCGGGAACGGCTGACGAGAAGTTGATTGCAACACTGGCTGTGTAAGGATCAGCCGTTGAAACCCGCTTGGAGGTGTTGGTATAGACCACGCCCGTGATATAGGCTGACGAGTCGCGGTCGTCCGACGTACCGAAAATACCGTCAGGGCCGACATTGATGAACGAGTAGTTCGAAATATTCGTCGCCGAGTTCACATTCAGGGCCGGCACGTCAAAGAGTGTCGGAACAGCGAACGGGCTGGCAGGGTCGGTCGGCCTGACGGGGTCGATCACATCAAGCGTGATCTTGGGCAGGGCCGCGACGAAAGAGTTGTCCTGAATGTTTGATACGCTCACGTAAGGGTGAGTTGTATCAACCCGGAACGACTGGTCAGACTTGGTCGAAAGCCCGGGCAGCACGTTATCCGTTGGCTGGCCAACAGCCACCAGGCGAATCTTGTAGTAACCATCCTGAAGCACAGGCAGGTTGCCATAGGCAATGGTGAACTTGCCGGTGCCATCTGTGGTGGTGATCACCTGCGGGTTGCCGCTCCAGCCCCGGCCGCCGGGCCCGAGGTCGAGGTCGAACACCCCGCCCGGCTGAAGGGCGTTATACTGAGCGACCACTGACACACCCTGAACGGCAGCCGGGAAATCGGTCTGAACCTGGCCGACAAAGTCAGGCGTGGTGTCGTTCGTGTTCTGGTCGTTCAGGTTACCCGAATCGCTGTAAGTCGCCAGTGACGAGTAAATGAATTTCGGAGCCTTCACGGCCCGGTAGCCAAGGCCATAGACAAAGTCTGTGCCCTGCGTGCCATCACCTGATGGGAATGTGCCGTTGTATTCGCCGTCAAGCGAGTTGCCGGCAACGTCGGTAATGGTGTCGCGCAGAATCAGTGTGTAAGTGTCGCTTGGCAGAAGGCTCTGCGGCAGGTTGGTCAGGTCAAGCGTGAGCTTGCTGGTGACTGGGTCATAGGCAATCGTGACACGCGGATCGCCAAACTTGGTGACCAGCGTATCCAACGGATTCACCGAACCGTTCGACCTGTAAAGCTGAACATTCTTCAGTGAAAGCGAATTATCTCTGAGGATTTCGCTGAATGTCGCATTGATCTTGCGGCTTTCCACAGTGACACCAGTCACACGCGGGCCCGAAACGTCGTTGTAATTGAAATTGCCGGAATACGCCGCGATGAACTTGCCTGTGGCTGAGAGGATCGAATCAGCGGCAATGCTGTAGCCAAAGGTTCCGCTGACCCGTGTGGTTATCGGGGCCGAGAACTTGATTGGGAAGGCTACGGCGTTGGGCAGGGCATTATAAAGTGAGGGCGTGCCAACAGTAACGTTGACACCCTGAGGAACATTGATGAATTTGAGGTCAGAGGCCGAGATGGATGCAAAATTGACCGGTTCCGAGAAATAGAAGATCACCTGCGTTGGAGCGGTATTTACCGATGCACCATTTACCGGCGTGGTAGTCGTCACCTGGAACGACTGAAGCTTGGCAACGGCCGCACCAATATTCATACGGCCATAGCCATACTCAATATTGAAACCGTTATTATCGTAAGTGACACCACCCACCTTGGCAGCCGTGGAAAGAATGGCAGATGTGATTTCGGTAGCCGTTGCCCTGGGGTTGGCAGCTACAGCCAATGCACCACCTCCTGCAGCAATCGGAGAGGCGGCCGAAGTTCCGTTGAAGGTGGAATAATCTAATGAGACCTGTGAAGTCGCATATTCCGGGAGCCCGCCCAGATCGCTATTATAACCAGCCGCCCCTACAAGGTCAGTGGTCAGCGGATAAGCGGTCGGAGAATTGCCATAGGGCTTATCGCCAGGACCGCTGGGTGCGACAATATCAATCTCAGGACCATATTGGCTGTAAGTCGATCGAAGATCATTGTAGTCTGAAGCGCCGACAGCAATTACTCCAGGATAAGCCGCTGGGTATGACACATTAGCCTGGCCACTGTTTCCAGTTGATGCAAAATTCAGAGCACCCAGGCCACCACGACCGCTCTGGAAGGCTGCGAGCCATGCAGCGGCTTCAGCATTCCGTGGGGAACCGGAACCGTAGCTGGCGTTAAGTACATCTGCACCGCGCCAAACACGGTTCCCGCCGTTATCCAGGCCGGCTGCATAGTAAACCGCTTCAATAAACGCCGTCGCTGTGGTCGGTTCGCCACTGAAAGGAACACGAATCGGAAGGATTTTGGACGTATAGGCAACACCAGCCACACCAATGGCGTTATTACCCACACCAGCAGCCAAGCCAGCCACGGTCGTCCCGTGTGCATCATCAACCAGACGAGGATTTGGGTCGTTGTCGTTGTCGGCAAAGTCCCAACCATTTACGTCGTCGATGTAGCCGTTATTGTCATTATCAATGCCGTCGTTAGGAATTTCGTTGGTATTGATACTGATATTGGTGGCCAGGTCAGGGTGTGCCAGCTGAACACCGTCATCGATAACGGCAATCACAACTCCTGTACCGGTTACACCGCGGTTCCAAGCCGTAACCGCGTTAATATCAGCGCCAGCAGTGCCACCACCCTGGCCTGTGTTTTGAATTTGCCATTCAAGACCAAGATATGGGTCATTAGGCAGGGCCGATTTGGAAACCTTGGCCCAACTGTTAGGCTCAGAATAAACCACAGAAGGGTTACTGGCCAGATTTGCAGCGTAGGTTAAAGTTTCAACGCCAAGGTTTAGCTTCAGACCGACCACATAATCATTGGCCGACCCTCGAATCTTTTTCCAAGAGCTGACATCAGGCAATGTCTTGAAGAATGTATCCGCGCTGACACCAGCCTTAAGGCCAACATACATTTCATTCAGAATGTACAACTCGGAACCGGGAGTCTGCCCAGAAAAAGCCGGGCCCGCACCCCGCACACCCTGAGTTTGCTTGACCTGACCTGCAATTTGCAGAAGTGAAAGAACCTGGTCTGCATTGCTCTGATTCGGATTGACATCCCGACGATAGACGGCTGCGTCATAGCCAAGATTACTTGATTTGGTAAATCCTGTCAGGATCCCGCCAGGGAACAGCAGTTGAAATTCAGTGATATCACGCTTGCCCTGCTCAAACTGCACAACGAGTTCAGTTCCGCTGCGCAGAATGGACTGCTTCTGACCTTGAAAAAGATAATAATCGCCGAAGTTGGAAAGCACTCCCGAGCCGTCAAGCATCTGACGATCTTCAAGGCTCTCAACATTCCGTTCAATGAACAGTCTGTTCTTGAAGCTGGAACGATTGATGTTTTTGCGGTTGTGTCCCGAATTCTTGCCGTTGCCGCCGTTGAAGCCGCCCATCGTAGAACTCTCCGGAATCTTCGAAAACCTGTCTGATACGCCTGAACCTCACAAAGCCATTTCCCGGGCCGGGGCTCAATCGTTATTCAGACATTCTGGTCTCCGCTTGGTTCAATTGAATGTACCGTTTGTTCGCTTGTTTCTACACTCGTGGACCGCCTGTCCAACATAGTCCCCATTCATCGCCGGAAGAGGTCTTCCTCAGAGTTCTTGATCAAGTCTCCGCATCTTTCGCCTCCCCGTCAATCACAGCTGCACGCCTGGCGCCCATTTTTTTCTCATCGAGAAAGTGCATGCATGCACTCATGCATTATGACTCGTTTGAGGGTGGTTCGTCAAGCACGCATGGATAAAATTCGCGGGTCCTGCGGATCGAAAGGGTCGATCGACGAATTTTGAGCCTCCAAGCGGGCTCGTCATCGACAATATCACTTGGAGTGTGACTTCCATTCAGGTAAAGTCAAACGCCAGACCAAAATTCAGCAGTCATGCAGTTCAGGTAGTCTGCGAAAGCCTGAAAAATAGAGAATATCTATGGATCGTATCGAATCTGGCGACACTTCAAACCCTCTGGCAAACTCGCTTCTCTGGGCTGCCGTGCCCGTGCCATGCACCGCTTCAGGCGAAATCGCAACCGATGCCCAGAATGCCTATGCACGCTGGTTTTTCAGCCATAAAGCCGATGGTGTCGTGGTCTGGGCACACACGGGCAGGGGCCTTCACTGGAACGAAAATCAGCGTGGATCGATCATTGAAACCTGGCATAAAAACCGCACGCCCGGCAAATTCGTCATAGCCGCTGCAGGCGCACCACCTTCCGCAAAATCTTTTATCGATGCCCTTGCAGCCGCCAGGGCCATGGCCCAACAGGCTGAATCGCTGGGTGCCGACGCCATCATGATCCACCCGCCATGCTTCCTTCGGGGCGATGACCAAATCTGGCAAAAGTGCTTCGCCTTCCATCAGGCCGTGCTTGAATCAGTCCGCATTCCAGGTGTCCTGTTCTATCTATATGAAAAAGCAGGCGGGCTCTCGTATCCAATGGATTTGCTCGACGACCTGCTGACTCTGCCGCAGGTGATGGGCATAAAGGTAGCCACGCTCGACTCGGTGATGACCTTTCAGGATATCGCCGGCCTGATGAAACTTCACACCGACAAAAAACTCATCACAGGCGAAGACCGGTTTCTCGGTTATTCCCTTATGGCTGGGGCCCAGTCGGCCCTGATCGGCATGGCCTCAGCCTTTGTTTCGCCCCAGGCAGACCTGATTAAATCATGGCACAGCCAAGACTTGCCACGATTCATGAAGCTCAGCCAGATTGTTGATGCCTTCTCATTCACCACCTTCCGCCAGCCGATGGAAGGCTACATTGCACGAATGCTTGCCTGTCTCGTTCATGAAGGTGTCATTGAATCGACCTCGGCCCACGACCCCTTTGGCCCGAGCCTTGAAGCCGGCGAGTTTCAAAAAATTGGCACGATTTTGAAGGTGCTGCAAAGGCGATATGCAGCAATCATGCACGGCGGGCTTGATTAACAAACGAATCGACCATAACCAGCGGCTATACCGTTTTCATGCTGCTGAAAATTGGGGAGAGGCAAGACCGCTG
>JBJTRR010000975.1:0-9860 GCA_046076185.1 bacterium
CCGGAAGAAGTTCTTCCGGGCTTTTTAGTTAATTTACAGAATCCTATCTGATTCAGATGGTTGGCGGAATGGTTTTGGCATTCGGCCTGGCCTTAATGCCGGGGTAAGTGATGCCCCGGGTAAAGACCGACTTGTGATTCCAGACTGGGTTAGCCTGATACATGTTCCGGCGGGCACTGATCACCGCCTGAACATTTTCGGGGCTGGCCGTACCGAAAGCAATTCCCTGCCTCATCTGAAAATACTTGTTCGGCAGGAACTGCTGGTAGGCAAGCTGGTATCGCAGCGGCTTCCAGTAGAGTTTGGATAGGGTTGAGGCATTCGGAATGCCGGCTTCACCGTTGACCGGTGCATTGTATCTTTGCTTGTAGTCGTTATTGTTGCGAATGCCGGGAGAGACCGGATTCACGTTCGGTGTGGGCGACGAGCCACCGACCACGAAGATTGAGGCCGAACCCTGCCATCTCTGGTTCGAGTTGGTCAGGCCGGCGATGGTAAGCGTGCCCGAGCCGTTGGTCAGGTTCAGGGCCGACCTTGGGCTGACCTGAATCAGGGCGTCAGGTATGCCGTCGTTATTGATGTCGGCCGGAGATGTGGCGCTGATCGTGGCATTCGGGAACGAGACGCCATTGACAACAACCGACGAGGCCACAATCTGGGTGAGTGGGGCAAATGCCTGGCCGCTAGGTGTTCCGGTGCCGGGCACCGAGAGAACATAGATATTAACGGTTGCCGGGGTTGTGGCACTGATTCGATATGGCTGGGGAGCCGTCGGCAGGGCATCGACACCAATATCGGTGACAATCACGTTTGACTTCGGCGTGACCATCTGCTGGTTCAGGTAGAAGCCCTGGGTCAGGTAGCCGGCACCACCGACGGAAAGGCCGGGAACGCCCGTCATGACATCAGCCAGGTTATCAAGGTCGGCGGTTCTGGTGCTGGCGGTTTGGCCCCGGAAGTAACCAGAGACGGACTGGCCAACCTTCAGGCCGGTTGAGAAACCTGAGCCCGAGCTGGTGATGACCACCGATTCGAGGTAGGGGTTGGTCTCAGAATTGACCAGGCTGATCGGGCCATAAAGGCCGGGGTTACCTGGAATGACGTAGGCGCGGCCGACATTGGCGTTAAGCCCCGGGGCACCGATCAGGATGTCGCTGAATTTATCTGTGTTGACATATCCCGCTGCACTGACGGAAAAGCCGGTGTAGGCATTTGAACCTTCACCCACAAACTGGGCTGCACCAAGCTGGGCGGGTAAGGCTGTCATGCTGACGGTGCCGACAAAACGTGATGCCGGGCCATAGACGAGCGAAGCCATACCGGCGTTGGTGGCCACGCCACCCGAGCCACCGAAGTTGGGCGAGCCGATCAGAATGTCGGCACGGCCATCGGCGTTGAAGTCGCCACCAGCGGCCACACCGTAACCGGTCAGGTCGTTCTGGCCTGTGAACTGGATGCCCGGCAGCTTGCCAGTGCCTGAGCCGAAGGCATTAATGAAAACGCCCCTGGTTGTGCCTGAGGTGGTCAGGTTGGCATTTCTTGACAGCAGCGTATTGGTGCCGTAAATCAATGTCGCGAACGAATTCTGGGGCGTGCCGATCAGGAGATCCTGAACACCGTCAGAGTCGAAGTCACCCGCTGTTGAAATTGAAAAACCGGTGTTCGAATTCGACGCTGAACCGACAACCAGCAGGCCCTGCGAGCCATTATTCTGGCCGACGAGCGAAAGATCAACGGTTCCGGCCGATGAAGTGATTACGCTGTTGGGCACGATGTAAACGGCACCGTTTGAAGCAAAGCCACCTACGCTTGCCGTCGGGGCACCAATGGCAAGGGCCGGCTGGGCTACCTGATAAAGAGTGCCAGGTGCGGGCACGCTGCCACCAGTTTGTGGGGCTTTGAAGATCGAACCGGCAAAAGCGACCGAGGCACCCGTCTGGCTGCCCGATTGCGTGTTGGTGAATGTCACGCCACGAAGGCCGGCTGAAGAAAGAAGGCTGATATCAACCGATGCCTGCTGCACCGTGTTGAAATTGGCCGAGCCGAAGATCAGAACGGCTTTGCCAGTCTGGGCTGTGCCGCTGGAATTCTGGGCTCGCGGGGCACCAATGATGAAGTCGGCGAAGTTATCGCCGTTGATATCGCCGGCCGGTGATACGCTATAGCCGAACTGAGAAGACTGGTCGTTGCCGTCAATGAAACGGAATCCGGAAACGCCGTTGGCGGTTGGCACCAGATTCTGAATGTTATTGAGACGATCAGAATTGGAAAGAACAAGATAATTTGTTGGCTTCGAGCCAAAGATGAATGCAGCCGAGCTTTGGCTTGGCAGGCCTACGACCATATCTTGATAACCATCGCCGTTGACATCGCCAACGATGGAAACGCTTGAACCAAGGTTGCCGACACCGCCCGAACCTGTCAGGCCCACACCATAAGGGCCAGGTGCCGGGCCTGCGGTGAAATTGAGGTCAACAGCGAGAAGTTGCCGCGTCTCTAGCGACTCTGCCACTGGTCGCATTTCACGTGTTTTCCGGTTGCGGCTCGATTCTGACCCACGACTTGAACGCATCGGGAGACTCCCTTCTCCTGTGCCAAGAAAGAGGCTAGGCATATGATTTGCCTGCCACTCATCAGGCTGCTATGGCCAGGTGACAAATACTGAGAACGCCGCCATTGGTCTCCATACCTTCGCTATGCATGCTGCAACAGCGGGTAACCAGAACCGGCATTCTGACGAATTATTTTTCCAATCGTCATCCAGTCGTGAATAACTGTAAGTCTTTTCCAAAAGAGTAGGGAAAACCAAGTTGACGGAATTAATTTAACCCCTACAGCCGGAATGACCGATATGTTTAGCAATTGCGTTATGGTCGCTTCCATCGCCCATTCTGCGCAGTGATCAAGAGATTATCTCTCAAGTATTGCTGGGCAAAAGGGTTTGGGTGGCTGGCCAGACGCTCCAGAATCAATCCGGATCAGCTTTCCTCTCACGGGTTTGCTCCGGGATACCGGTCCCGAGAGCAGATTGAGGTTAAGGGTCATGAAGAAACGTTCGTTGAAGAGGCGACTAGCCAAAGCCATTCCTCTGGCCGCCTTCTCGGTCGCTTCCATCAGTATGTCCGGCTGCACACGGGAATTTTTCCGCCAGTGGGCCAACCAGGACACCACGGAAGCGGTTTTTGAGAAAAGCCGTGACCCTCGATTCCGTCTTGACATGTTCTCAATTGAACCGCCGGCGATGTCGCGCTTCGCTGACCCGTTCGACCCCGACCATCCGGCCGCCCCGCCCGACGACGTCGCCGCCGAGGCCCTTTCGCCCGTGCCGCAGGCGCCCCGCACCCGGTTGCTGAGCCCCACCGAAGGCACCGGCTATTTGAAGATGCTTGAAGACTGGGCCCGCGACAAGGCAGTTGCCGGTTCGCCTGATTCGGGCGAGTCGATCATGATGACGCCCCGCGTGCCTGACCTGAGGCCCGAGCCCCGCGTGCCGAACGACCCCGAAACCGAACGCCAGACGCGTGAAGAAAATCGTGCGTTCCGTGGTGAAAATTCCGGCTACCCCACCACGCCCGGTCGCACCAGCCCGAATGAGATCGGGCCAAACCCAAGCGTGCCACGCACGCCCCAACCGGCAACACCTACACCACCGGCCCCTGGTGCACCCGGCTCATCAGCCTTTCCTGGCAGCAATACGCCCCGCGTGCCCATGTCAAGAAATGCCCAGCCGTTTATTCTAAATTCGGTCTCTCGAGAAAAAGTCGGGACGAGTGCTGAAGAACTGTCGCCTAAAGAAGTAGATCTTCACCCGGGGTACAGTCCGGCACGAGTCGCTCAATCCGGTCAACGAGCGCCTCTGGCCGCTTCTCCGGGTGAAGTTCTATCTGCTTCAGACGAGAAAAAACCGGTCGATGCAGTCAGTTCCAAGTTTTTCAAGCCCGGCAGCAAGCCTGTACAGCTTGATACGGTCAAGCCAGAAACACGAACGATGATGAGTCAGTTCGCGGCTTCCGAAAAAACCGGTATCCCTTTGCCGAACAGTCCTTCGGCCAAGCCGTCGCTTGTTGATGCTGCTGTCGTTCAGACCCAGGCAACGGCCCCCGCTACTGCCCCTGGCGACACCGGGCCAAAACCTGTTGACCCAGCCAAATTGCCCGAGCCGCTTGATATCGTAAAGCCTGATTCACCTGCTGCCCGGCCACCGGGCCAGCCGGGCGGAATGGCTGTGGAAGACACCACGACCAAGCTGCTTGAGCTGTTAAATCCGAATATCCAGGGCCTTGACATTCAGCTTGCGGCCGGCCTGCCGCGTGGCTCGAAGGTGTATGTCATCACGCCCGACCAGGCTTTGACACTTGCCCTGGTCAACAGCCGTGATTATCAGTCTCGCCTGGAAAATATTTACACCACCGCCATTCCTGTCACACTGCAACGGTTCAACCTTGAGCCGCAGGTCTTTGCGGGCCTGAGCCCGACTACGGGCACAGCAGCCGGCGGTTCGCCTGCCAACTTCGCCAACAGCTTCCTTTACCGAACGCTGGAAGCGCCTGGCGGTCAGTCAAGCGTGCTTTCGCAGGGCCAGGTGGCCGGCGTCGGCAAAGTTTTCTCGTCAGGTGCCCGTGTGGTGGCAGCATTTGCCAGCCAGACGGTGTTTAACCTGACCGGCTCGAACCCGATTCAGCCGAATGTGCAGTCGGTCATTCCGATCTCCATCGTACAGCCTTTCCTGAAGGGTGGCGGCCGTGCGGTTACCCTGGAAGGGCTGACCCAAGCCGAACGCAACCTGCTGTATGAAGTCCGGGCATTCGCCCGCTACCGGCAAGACTTCGTCTCGAAGACTATGCTGGGTGGTGCCAGCGGTGGTTCGACCAACCTTTCAATCGGCAATACCGGTGCCACTGGCGTAGGCGGCGATCCAACCATCGGCTTCATGCCGCTTCTGCAGACACTGATGCAGATTGAGAATAACCGGAACGCGGTATCAAGCTATGAAACCGCACTTGGCCTGCAGGAAGAGCAGCTTGGTGGTGAAGGTTCGACACTGACCCAGCTTCAGGTGGACCAGACCAATAATGCATTGCAGAATAGCCGGGTTGCGTTGCTCACTTCCCAGGTTCTCTTCCGTAACCAGCTTGACCAGTTCAAGATGCAGATGGGGCTGCCGCCTGATACCCCCATCATGCCGGAACTTGAGCTTATCTCGCCGTATCGCAAATTTCTCCGAGACCTTCGGGGCTGGTCGATCCGCAAAGAGCGTGAACTCGCAGAAGTGGATGAAATTGTCGGTCGCCTGCCTGACCTGGATGAACTTGACATCCGGATTGATGACCGCTCAGTGCTTGATGTGATCATCAACGAGAAGTTTGACGAAGAGGAGGACTTGTTAAACTCTGCCGTTCGTGTCGCCATGGAAAACCGCCTTGACCTCATGAACGCCCGGGCCCAACTTTATGACTCATGGCGGCAGATTCGGGTCACGGCCAACGCCCTTAAGGGTGTGTTCAATGTGCAGGTGACGAACCAGATCTTTACATCGCCCTTTACCACCAACCCGATGGGTTTCCTGAGCGATGCCAAGCAGTTCAACCTGGTGTTCAACGCCGAGCTTCCACTGGTTCGCCTGAACGAGCGGAACCAGTTCCGCCAGGCACTGATTAACTATCAGGCCCAACGCCGGGCCCTGATGCGAGCGGAAGATAATTTGAAGCAATCTATCCGTTCTGAGATTCGTGCGTTACAATTAACCTATCAACAGTATGAAATCGGCAAACGCCAGTTCACGCTCTCGTTCCGCCAGCGTGACCAATCTCAGGAACAGCTCTTTGCCCCCGGTGGATCAGGCGATCAGGCTTTGCAGGTTATCAACCTGAACACGTCGATCTCCAGCCTCAACGGTAACGCCAACCAAATTGTAAATAACTATGTGACATTCCTTGGCCAGCGATTACAATTGTATCGCGACCTTGGAATCATGCCCTACGACGAATGGGAGGCCTTCTATGAACTTTTCGCTCCCAAATCCATCTACTCCGTCCGGATCGACGGAAATGACAACGCCGCCGGTGAGCCTGCCGCCGCTGGACTCCCCGTCCAGTAAGCGCATGCCGCGGAAGCGGATGGGATTTGGCAAGAAACTCCTGATGTTTCTCGTGTTCGGCGGAGGAGGCTTCGCCGGACTCGTTTATTCAGGGCAGCTTGAACAATTTGGCATCAAGAAAGATTTCTACCAATCTTTCATGGGCCCCCAGCAGGTTGACGTTGTCAGCTATAAGGTCAACAAGGGCCGGCTGGCCATTACCGTCAAGGAACGCGGCAACCTGGAAAGCTCGCGTAACGAAGACGTGATGTGCGAAGTGGAAGGCTCGACCACGATCATCAAAATTCTGCCGGAAGGCAGTCGCGTGCGTAAGGGCGAACTGGTCTGCGAGCTTGACTCGGCTTCGCTCAAGGATTCGCTGACCAACCAGCAGATCACCGTGCAGCAGGCGGAAGCCGCTTACCTGAACAGCAAGCTCACGCGAGAAGTCGCTGAAATTGCCAAGGAAGAGTACCTTAACGGCACCTATGTGCAGGACATGCGTCAAGCCGAAGGCGAAAAGGCGCTGGCTGAAACCGAAATGTACCGGGCCAAGGATCGCTTGGCCTGGACTGAGGATATGTACAAAAAGGGTTATGTTTCTCGCACAAACATGGTTTCTGAACAGGCCAACCTGCAGAAGGCGACCTTCTCAAAGGAACAGGCTGAAACCAAGATTATTGTGCTGAAGGAATACACCAAGCGCAAGATGCTGACGGATCTCGATTCAAACATCGAAAAAGCCAAGTCGGACGAACTGGCCAAAGAAGCGACTTTGAACCTGGAAAAGGAAAAAGAGAACAAGCTCAAGGCCCAGATTGTCAAGTGTAAGCTTTTTGCACCGAACGAGGGCCTGGTGGTTTATGCCAACGACCCCGGCCGGTTTGGCAGCTCAAATGCCCCGCAGATTGAAGAAGGTGCTGCAGTGCGTGAGCGGCAGCCAATCTTCCGCCTGCCTGACATCAACAACATGCGTGTGAACACCAAGGTTCACGAATCGCAGATTGACCGGGTGCAGAAAGGCCTGAAGGCCCGCATTCGCGTTGATGCCTTCCCGGGCGAGGAACTTGAAGGCACGGTGGATTCAGTTGCCCCGCTGCCCGACACCGCCAATTTCTTTAACTCTGACGTTAAGGTCTATACTACCCAGGTTTCAATCGACAAACCCAACCAGAGCCTTCGGCCTGGCATGACGGCCCAGGTTGAAATTCTGATCAACGAGATTGATAACGTGCTGGCCGTGCCGGTTCAGGCCGTTTTGCAGATGGGTGGCAAAGATTACGCCTTCAAGAGGAACGGCAATGCTTGGGGCAAGACCGAAATCAAGCTGGGCGACACCAATGACCAGTTGATTGAGATTAAAGACGGCCTGGCCGATTCTTCCGAAGTGGCCCTGGCCCCAATGAACCTGCTTTCTGACGCTGAAAAGCGTGAGCTGGTCGGCCCGGGTGCCGCCGGCAAATCGAAGTCGTGGGGTGGTGCTGCCAAAAAGGCCGGCGAAGGCGGCGACGTGGCCAAGGGTGGTGCCCCGGGCAAGGGTGCCGAAGGCAAGGAAAAGGCCAAGAGCAAGGGTGGCCGGGGTGCCGGTGGTGGCATGTTTGGCTCTGACCCGGCCTTGGCGGCCCTGATTCAGAAGGTTCCGCAGGAAGACCGTATGAAGCTCTTCCGTGGCACGCCTGAAGAGCGGGCCTCGACCCTGAAGGCTGCGGGTGCAACCGACGACCAGATTAAGAAGCTGGAAGACATGATGAAGCAGTTCTCAAGTGGAGGCGGCTTCGGTGGTGGCCCTCCTGGCGGTGGTGGTGGCTTTGGCGGCGGTGGCGGCGGCGGTCGCCCGGGTGGCCCCGGCGGTGGTGGGTTTGGTGGTGGTCGCCCCGGTGGCGGAGGCCCGCCCCAATGAGTGATCTTTCAACCGTTGATCTCTCGCACATCAATGTTCCGCAAACCCTCTATCGCAGCCGTGCGATGGAGGAAGGCAAGCGGCCGATTGTCAGCCTGAAAGATGTCCGCAAGACTTACGTGATGGGCAAGAAAGGTTCCGGGCCTGATTCCGGAGCCGTCATAGTGCATGCCCTTCGCGGAGTCTCGGTTGACTTTTTCGAAGGCGAATATGTGGCCATCATGGGGGCATCAGGTTCTGGCAAGTCAACCATGCTGAACCTGCTTGGCTGCCTTGATCGCCCGAGTTCAGGCCAATATTATATGGGCTCGAACGACGTCGCCAATATGTCTGACGACGATCTTTCCGATGTCCGAAGCCGTTACATCGGCTTCATCTTTCAGTCCTACAACCTGATCCAACAATATACCGTTCTGGAAAACATTCAGATTCCGCTGACTTATCAGGGCAATGGCGAGCTTTCACAGGCTCAGCAGGAACGCACAGTGCAACTGGCAGAGATGGTTGGTCTGGGCGATCGACTTGACCACCGCCCGATGCAGCTTTCGGGTGGTCAGCAGCAGCGTGTGGCGATTGCGAGGTCGCTGATTAACGACCCCTACATTATCCTTGCGGATGAAGCCACGGGTAATCTTGACACCCGCACGAGTCATGAAATCATGACGATGCTGGGCAACCTGAATGAGGGTGGCAAGACGATCATCATGGTGACCCATGAAGACGACATTGCCGAGCATGCCAAGCGAATTATCCGCATGCGAGACGGCCAGATTGTTGAGGATGGCCCCTCGCGGCGCATGTATGAAGCCGCCGCCCGGCTTCAAGGCATCAATGCCTGAAAACTTTTAACCTGAGCTTCACCGACTGACGCGGAGCTTTTTTTCAGCCTGAGTGGAAGTGACAGAGGAGCCAACAGACCATGGGTCGTATCTGGCGTAGTCTCAAGATGGGTCTCAAAAGCCTGCTGCTGCACAAGTTGCGATCGGGCCTGACCGTGCTTGGTATCGTCTTTGGCGTGGCCAGCGTGATCGCCATGCTTGCCATTGGCGAAGGTTCAAAACGCGATGCCCAAAAGCGTTTTGAAATGCTGGGCGTGACCAATATCATTTATCGCTCGGTCAAACCGTCTGACGAAGCCCAGGCCGCTGGTGGTCGCCCGGCCCGTATTTTGAATTATGGCCTGAAATACGACGATTTTGATCGCGTTCTGGCCACGGTGCCGACGATCAAAAAAGCCCTGCCGATTCGTGAAATCAAGAAGGAAGTGCGTCGCCTGAATCACGCTATCGACGGCCGGGTGGTGGGCACCACAGCAGATTATCAGGATTTCAACCGCCTGGATATGGCCCGTGGACGGTTCCTTTCCGAGACTGACAATCGCGACTATCAGAACTATGTCGTTCTGGCCGCAGGCACGGCCGAATCGCTTTTTCCGTTTGAAGACCCTGTGGGCAAGTCAATCAAAATTGGCTCGGATTATTACACCGTGATTGGTGTGACCCAGCTTCGCCAGGCCACAGCGGGTATCGGCGGCTCGTTTGCCGCACAGGACTACAACAAGGACGTTTATATTCCCATTAACACCTGCCGTCTCCGGTTCGGCGAAAAGATCTTGAACAGCCGTGCCGGGTCGATGGAAATGGAAGAGACGCAGCTTTCGCAAATTACGGTGCAGGTGGAAGATACGAAGTTTGTGCTGCCCACTGTGCCGATCATCAAGCAGGCGATTGAGCCCTATAATGCACACGACCGCAAAAAGGATGTGGCGATCACCATTCCTTACGACCTTTTGCTGGAAGCCCAGCGATCGGCCCGAATCTGGAGCCTTGTTCTGGGTGCTATCGCCGGCATTTCGCTGATCGTCGGTGGCATCGGCATTATGAA
>JBJTRR010000976.1:0-1104 GCA_046076185.1 bacterium
CGATCAGTTCATCAAGTGGCGGTGTCACCATTGAAAGCGGTGCCGGTGTGCTGCTTAATCTGGGTGATGGCACCGACACCGTGAGTGGTAATATGGGCCTCTCGCAGTCTGAGATCAGTAATATCTCGTTTGCTTCTTCGCAAAATTTAACTATGATTGCCGGTTCCATTTATAATTCGGACCCCATAACTTTCACCGGTAATGTTGCTCTGAAAAGTGTAGCATTTGATATCAGCCAGGGCGGTGCCGGCAATTTAATTTCGCTGGGAAATACAACACTTATTGCTACCGGAAATATAGTGCTAGCAAAAGCCACCAATGATCTGGCATGCCTGACTGTTACTGGCAGGAATATTACGATTGCTGACGCCAACAACATGAATTTGGTTCAAGTCAGCTCAACCGGCAATGTGATACTGCAGGCCCAGAACCTGATGATTTCCGGGCCCATCAATGCCAACGGTGGCAACAACACGGTCACCCTGCTGCCAACCAACAGCACAGCGGTGAACCTGGGCACAAAATCGGCCGGTGTTTTCGGGCTGACGCAGGCCGAATTGAACCTGGTTTCTGCCAGCACGCTGAACATCGGCAACAGCTCAACCGGCAGCGTAACGGTTTCTACGAACCTGAGCTGGTCAAGCAATATGACACTTGACTCAGGCCAGACGATCAGCGGCACGCTATCGAACTTTAACCGCACTTTCACGCAGGGCAGCAATGTGATTACGGCCAACGGCACCATCACGGTGCTGGGTGCGGTGAGCGGCACGCAGGTGACGAATGCCAATGACAGCGGTAATGGCTCGCTGCGTCAGATTCTGGCCGATGCGGCCAACACCACCGGCCCTGACACCATCACCTTCTCTTCAAGCCTGCTGGGCAGCACCATTCTGCTGACATCGCCGATTGTGATTAACGATTCCAACGGGACCATCACGATCAACGGCCTGGGTGCGACGCAACTGACCATTTCAGGCGGCAACACCACCGGCCTGTTTGAAATTCGCACGCCCACGGTCATGCAGAACCTGAGCCTGATGTATGGCAATGGCGCAAACCTGACAAATGGCGGTGCGATATTTGTGGAACAGGCCGATTTCA
>JBJTRR010000977.1:0-6170 GCA_046076185.1 bacterium
GCGAACTGGCTGATCTTCAGGCCAAGGTTTGATTTCTGTGCCAGAACGCCATTGAAATAAATGGCAATTTCGCGGGTGGTTTCGTCCCAGGTGGCAGCCACATGATACCAGTTGCCGCCACGCCAGCTGGAACCATTGAAGGAGACGCCACGTTCGACGGCTGTCTCTATCTGGCTTGTGGAAGGGTCGTCGCCCCACTGAATCAGCCTGACGTTATAGGCACCGTCAATCTGCATGTAAAGGCTGTTATTGAAGCTGTTGCCCACCTGAAAAAAGGCGGAAGGCACAACAGTGCCGGAAGGCCAGTCGGGTTTGAGGAAGAACTCAACGGTGCCTGCGGCTGGTGAAATGTTATTGGCGGTGGGATATCGAAGGGCACTTGATGTTGTAAAATATGCAGCCTGGCCGACTTTACCCGATTTAAATGAAATATTTGCGAGGGTTGAAGCCGTTTCACCGGCAGATCCGTTTGTATTTCCTTCGAAAGGCAGCAGGATAGCAGTGTCAGACGTTGTGGCAAGTGGGGTGGCGGCAGTATTACGCACTGAGAATGCGCCCAGAGTGGCAGCTGCAAGCTGATTTCCCTTGGCATCGGCAACTTGGCCGGCCTTCAGGTTCACACGATAACTGCCGGCGGGAGCAGTGGACCAATCGGCACCAGGCGGCTGAATTTCATAGGTTCCGACCAGATAAGGGGCGTTTTCGGCAGAACTGACTTTCACGAGCCGGGCAGAGAGCGTGCTGCCCGATGGCGAGATGATTTCAATGTCGTTGTCGTCAAGTGTCGAACGATTGACGAACACCGAGCCACTGTAAGCTATCTTCACGGTTTGCGTGGTTTTTGTGCCGGCCAGAGCATCGGTGGTCATGGCCGTTGCCATCAGCGGCCTGGCCGAGCCATTGGTGTTATAGTTATTATAATTGTAAAGATACTTCCACCAGTTGTTCTGACGACCATCAGGGTTGACGCCAATGGCTCTGGGAATTCGTGTGAAATACCATTCAAGATATTCCCACTGATATTCGACACCATTTTTTGACCAGGCGGTTCTGGATACAGGAATTGTACTTCCGGTAAGATTTGGATAATTCAGAAAATCGTCGGCGGTGGAAGTAACGGTGCGGGTATTGGCGTAGTCGTAATCCGATTCGCCATTGGCAGGATAATGGCAGGTGCCGACGCCCGAATAACCGTTGGACTGGAAGGAGTTGCCCGAGAATTTATCCCAGTTGGTTTTGGGGCTGGCCAGATTCCAGTTTCCGTAAAAATAATTCATGGTGCTTTCCGTGCGATGCCCCATATTGTGCGTGAGCGTGTCGGGCCGTTCATAGCTGAAGCCCATGCAGGCAAAGGCTCGCGTGGTCGGGATATCGCTGTAAACCGGGCCATTGATCCAAAAGGCATTGGGGCCGGCCATCCATGATTCGCCAGGCAGGCTGTAGAAGTGGTCGCCGATGCACCAGACTTCATCAACTTCGCCGCTGTTGATCAGGTCGATAACGCCATTTTCGCGAACAATTTTGCGAAAATCGGCACTTGATGTGTCGTGCCAGTTGGTGTTTGAACGTCGATTGGTCACATATTGGTCGGGCGTATATTGAAATCCGTCTTCAAATACAGGAATTTCATTAATGTTATTCCATTTCACGATATCGAATTTAATGGCGCCACCGCTGGCCTTTTCCATGGAGCTCTGATATCGCACCGCGATATCCTGCGGGCTCATCCAGTTAAAGACTTCATGCATCAGCTTGTTGCCCTCCGATGGCACCACCGGATCAAAATTAATGACCATAATCTTGATGGTCTGCCGCTGATTATCTGTGGCAGTAGTAACCGGATTCAGAAATTCAGCGTTCGCGACATCGTCGGGGCTGTCGCTGAATATACCGTCCTGCCCGGGACCACCGTCGATGGTATCGGCCTGGCCATCAAGAGCCCGCACTGTGTCGTCGCCATCGCCGCCGGTGAATTTATCAAGCCCCTGGCCGAGATCGGTGGTGCTGTTGATGACGAATCCCCTGGCAATTGATAAGGTGTCGTTGCCGGCGCCGGCCTTGATATCAATTGAAGTCACCGAATTCAGGGCAAATGTGCCTGTTTTGATCGAATTTTCAAAGACTTCAATATTTTGTGTGGCACTATTCAGTGAAATATTGATTGTGTCTGCCGATGCCGTGCCAAGCACCTGCAGAATGCCCTGGCTGTCGAGCGTGCATGTCAGAAGGGTGCGGTCTTCCAGAGAGTCAACCAGTGGCCTGTGCCTGTTGCGATTTGCCCTGAACGAAGGATTCAGCCGGAACGAACGAAATTTGCGTGAGGGGGTAGGCATGGCAAGACCTTATATGGCAAGAACTATGAGATAATATTATTAATTTACCTGTTCGCCAGGGCCGTTGCAATCATAAACCGAATTTGGAATCAGTCAAAAAATCGGAAAAATCCAGAAAGACGGATGAACGAGTGATTCAGTCGGTGAGAAATTCAGGCAAAGAACGGATTTCAGAAATGACCGGGGCGCCCTGGCTCCAGCTTCCGCTGCGGCGGGCGGCGGGCGAATGAGGGTGGGCGATGGCCACGACAAATATCCCGGCCTTGATCGCCGCCTTGATGCCTGTGGGTGAATCTTCAATGGCCAGGCAGCGGCGGGGCGGCACTTTCAGCCGGGCCATGGCAATGTGATAGGGCTCGGGGTCGGGCTTGGTGTGAAGCACGTCTTCCTTATCGATAATTCCGGAAAAGTATGTCGATAGAGATGACGTCTGTAAGAATGATTCGACATTCTCTCGCCAGGTGTTGGTGACAACGGCCTGATCTAGGCCCAGGGCGTGAAGCCGGCAGATGGTCTCGGCCACGCCGGGGTAAATGACAGGAGCCGACCTGAGCATTTCCGCCATGATTTGCTGCTTGGCCCGGCACCACTTGTAAACCAGGGGTTGATTTTCCGGCAGATTATGTTTCAGAAAGATTTTTGTGAGCATTTCGCGGTCGTCGTCGGTGGCGGCGGTGGCGAAGTCACTGCGGGCAAAGGGGATACCGACATGGCCGATGGCGCGGTGCCAGGCGGCGACATGGAGATTTTCAGTTCGGGCCAGGGTGCCGTCAAAATCCCAGAAGATCGCGTCGAACCGGCGACTATCTGGCGAGAGTGGGCGAATGGCGGAAAAGTCCATGACGAAAGTCGTATTTTAATCTGTTGTTTCTGTAAGATTTAATTTCTCAGGCTTGAAAGAGGGGCCGGGATGCGGCCACCATGCCTGACAAACTCGGTTGAGCCGCCGGCGGCATGGATGGGCACGATGACCGATTCACCGAAGAGGCCGCCGAAAACGGCCTTATCGCCCAGGCCCTTGCCGGGCACAGGGATGACTCTGACGGCCGTCGTTTTATGGTTGATCACGCCGATGGCAATTTCGTCGGCGATGAGTGCGGCAAGGGTTTCAGCGTCGGTGTCGCCGGGCACGGGGATCATGTCAAGGCCGACGGAACAGACAGCCGTCATGGCTTCAAGCTTGTTCAGGGTGAGGTCGCCGGCAGCGACGGCATCGCCCAGGGCCGAATCTTCGCTGACCGGGATAAAGGCGCCTGACATGCCGCCGACCGAGCTTGAGGCGAAGGCCCCGCCTTTTTTTACGGCGTCGTTGAGCAGTGCCAGAGCGGCCGTTGAGCCAGGGGCACCAAGCCGGGCGACACCCATGGCCTGAAGGATTTCGCCGACGCTGTCGCCCACGGCGGGTGTTGGGGCGAGTGAGAGGTCGAGGATGCCGAAGCTGACACCAAGGCGATTGGCCACTTCGCGGCCGATGAGTTCGCCAACGCGGGTGACGCGAAAGGCCGTGTGCTTGATCTCTTCGGCAATCTCACCAAGGCTGACTTTTCGGCCTGAGGCTTCAACCAGGCCTTTCACGGCGGCTTTGACAACGCCCGGGCCCGAGACGCCGATATTGATGACGACATCGGGCTCGCCCACGCCGTGGAAGGCACCGGCCATGAACGGGTTATCGGTGGGGGCGTTGGCGAAAATGACAAGTTTGGCGCAGCCAAAGCCATCGCTTTCTTTGGTGCGTTCGGCGATTTGTTTCAGAATATGGCCGAGGTGGGCTATGGCGTCCATATTGATGCCGGCTGCGGTGGTGCCGACATTGACTGAAGCACAGACGCGGCTGGTGGTGGAAAGGACTTCGGGCAGGCTGTCGATGAGGGTGCGGGCGGCGGCAGTGGTGCCTTTTTGCACGAGGGCGGAATAGCCACCGACGAGGTCAACAGCGACTTCAGAGACGACTTCGTCGAGCGTGCGAGCCACGGCGACAAAGCCATCGTAATCAAGCCCGGCGGCGACTTCAGCGATGGGCGTGACGGCGATTCGGCGGTTGACGATCGGGATGCCGTAGCGGTTTTCGACTTCGCCACAGACTTCCTTCATGCGTGAAGCCACGCGAAGGATGCGGGCCCTGATTCGGGCGCAGAGCAGGTCGGGGTCGGGCGAAGCACACGAGCGAAGGTCGATGCCCATGGTGACGGTGCGCACGTCAAGCTTGTGTTGACGCGTCATTTCCAGAGTGGCCAGAACATCTTCCGTTCGATACACAGCTTGTCCTTTCAAGAGATGAAATGGAGATGCAATGATTCTGACATAATTCGATTGCCGGCGGGAGTCAGACTTTTGAAAGCAACGGATTTTGAAGAGAAAATCTAATGAATTATTATGTGTTGATATGTTGTCAGTTGCCGCTGGATTTCTGGATGGCGACACCGATTTGAAAGAGAGCCATGCCGCCCAGGGCGATGAGCATGGACTTGCCCAGGCCGACCTGCCCGACGAGTTCCGAGACAATGGCGAAAGGCAGGATCATCATGCCGATGGATTGGAGCATTCGCCCGAAGGATCTCATGAATTGGCTCGGCTTTTTTTGAAATGAACAGGCCCCAAAGCCAAAGAGCTTCGGGGCCTGCCGTTAGTTGGTATTAAATGAGATCACTTCTGAATGCGAAGCTTGGCGACATCAACTTTGACTTCGCCGACGTCAGTGGCTTCACCGACTTTGACTTCCACTTCCTGGCCAGCGGCAGCGCCGGCGGTGACATAGCCGGCAGATTCCTGCCAGGCGACAAACTTGTGCTTGCCGGCGGGGATGCCATTGATTTCAAAGGTGCCATCTGGGCCGGTGACAACAAAGAAGGGGTGGTTGAAGACCATGAGGAAGCCTTTCATCCACGGATGGATGTCGCAGGCCAGAGGCAGGGGGCGACGCTCGGGGACGAGCGTGAGTGCCATGGTTTTGGCGTTGGGTGCGAGAATCTGGTTGAACGGCTGATTGCTGAAGGCTGAGTAGCGGACGTTGTGATTCACGGCATCGCTGGACTTGAATGTCAGCTTCTGCTTGGAATGCATGGCTGAAATGTGCGGGATGAACTTGCAACCTTTCTGGTCGATCTCGATCGTGCCGGTTTTGGCAACGAGAGCCGCTTCCATCTCGGCATTCTTGGCAGTGGGGCTGTTCAGATAAACCACGACGTTGGCAACCGCATTACCGTTGGTGACCAGGCCTTCATTGATGATCTCTTCAGCGGCACAAATCGCGGCATCCTTCACGGCGCTGTCACCTTTGGCGACAACAGGGGCCAGTTTCGGGGCGGCACCGCCGAGAACAATTTTACCCTTGATCGAGCCATTCTGGGCCTGGGCAGTGGCCAGCGAGCAAAGGGAGGCAACAAGAGCAAGACTGAGGCGAAGTTGTGAAAATTTCATGTCGATTCTCCAATGGGCAGGAAAAAGATCGTCGGGGTGGGGTATGTGACCCCGATACCGATTCCTGATGGGCTTTATTGTAGTCAGGCCGGCCAGAATTTCAGAGTAATCGTGCAGGCAACAAAAGCTGTGATTAAAAGAAAAGCCGGGCTGGACCCGGCTTTTCTGACTCAAGATTGTGGAAGGTCAGTTAATTTTGGCCTTGGCGGCACTTACCTGGAAATTGGCTTCAGTTACGCCGTCTTTGGCGATATTCACATCCTGCCCGACAGCAGGCGTAACGAACTGGACAGATTCCTGCCAGACGACAACCTTCTGGGTGCCGGCAGGAGCCATTTTGATTTCGAACTCACCCTTTTCGTTAGTTACGGCGAAATAGGGATTGTCAAGAATCAGCCAGTAGGCCTTCATCCAGGGATG
>JBJTRR010000978.1:0-1719 GCA_046076185.1 bacterium
GTGCGGGCCGGTGAGGCGGGCGGTGCGCTTGAAGCCATTCTCCAACGTCTGGCCGACTTCAAGGAAAAGGCCCAGTCGCTGAAGCGAAAAATCAAGGGCGCCATGGTTTACCCGATTGTGGTGATCACGGTGGCCGTGACAATCGTGGGGTTCATCCTTTACTTCATCATTCCGAAGTTCGAAGCGATCTTCATAGACTTCGGTGTTGACCTGCCGAAGATGACGGTCTTCCTGATCGAAGCCAGTCACTTCGTGGTCGATTACGCCCCGGCGTGTATTGCGGCCCCGTTTGTGATGTGGATCATCATCAAACTTTTATACAAAACAAAGACCGGGGCTTACGTGCTTGACTGGATTGTGCTGCGCATTCCGGTCATGGGCCAGATTGCCGGTAAATCGACGGTGGCCCGGACGATGCGAACGCTGGGCACCCTTGTCACATCGGGTGTGCCGATTCTGGAAGCGATTTCGATCGTGAGAGAGACGGCAGGCAACTCGGTTTTCGAAAGATGTTTTTCACGCATTTACGACTCGATCCGTGAAGGCGAGACGATCAGCGTGCCCCTCAAGCAGTCGCGACTGGTTGACGACATCGTGGTGAACATGATTGACGTCGGTGAAGAGACCGGCGACCTTGACACGATGCTCAACAAGATCGCTGACAACTACGACGAAGAAGTGGAAGTGCTGGTGGAATCTCTGATGAGCCTGCTCGAGCCGATCATGATCGTCGTGCTGGGTGGCATCGTCGGTTTCATCGTTATTGCGCTCTTCCTGCCGCTGGTGCAACTGATTTCCAAGCTCTCCGGCTGATTTTGCCGGGCTGGCGTATGCCAGGTTGTCGGGCGAAAGCCCGGCAATGGTGAGTATCTTGGGAAAAATGGCTTTTTGCAGTCACTCTGGGGTCTGAGGTCCGTAGTAGTCTCGGGGAAGTGAGAAGTCTGGCACAACTGAAAACAATTTCAGAAAAAAGTGCCAGATCATGGAACTGAAAAGGTTTTACGGGCGTATCAGAATTTAGCGAACCCTGACCCATGTTCTGATCTGCATGTGTTGATCTGTGAAGCGGCGGGCCGGTAGATTCCCGCCGCGATCTGGACTGAAACCGACTTGAGCCCTGCGAACTGAACCGGCAGGGAACAATTCAAGAGAAGAGTGGAGTGGCCTCGGATGAAACGGGATTATCGAATCGCCGCTGCTGATCGATCCGGGGCAAGGCTCGGGGCACGTCGCGGCTTCACACTGATTGAACTGCTTGTCGTCATCACCATCATTGGTGTGCTGGCTGGCCTGGTTTTGCCGGCGATCAATGGTGCGGTGCGTGCCGCCCGTGAATCGGCCGTGGCATCAGAAATCACCTTGCTGGAACAGTCGCTGGCCAGCTTCAAGACACGTATGGGCGATTATCCGCCGAGTTTTCTTGTGATTGACGAATCCGGCCAATATGGCTCCAATATCGTATGGCTCGAAGGAAAAAATTCCGCACAAATTGCTCTAACCTCTGCTGTAAGCAATCACTTTTCCAACATCGGCGGGTTGAAAGGTGTTCAACTCACCACGCAGACACAAAAAGCAATTGATCGTTCCAAAAGGTATATGTCGAAATTGTTCAATCGAGCAGCCCCTAAACAAGATCTTGATGGCGATGGCCGTTTTAATAGTGCATGGATCCTGGAAGGCGACGAGTGCCTGGTCTTTTTCCTTGGTGGCATACCGAGA
>JBJTRR010000979.1:0-1279 GCA_046076185.1 bacterium
GACTTTGACGAGGCCAACCGGGTGACGGGGGTGTCGATTACGATGGCCCTTTTTGTGGGGCTTTTTATTATGGCGACGGGCCTGAGCCTGGCAATGAGCCTGGTGACGGGCATTAACCTGACGGGCGATGCGGCGGTGGCGGCCGCGATTTATTTTCGGATTGTGGTGGCCGTGGCGCCGATGATTGCCTTTCGCGTTGTGGGAATGACATGCCTGGCGGCGGCGGGCGATACGCGAATCGGGTCGATAGTGATGGGCGTGGTGAACGCGATTAATATCTTTTTGAGCTGGGCACTGGTGGTGGGGCTGTGGGGCTTGCCGAAGTGGGGCATTGCGGGCGTGGCGGCTGGCACGGCGATTGGCGAGGGCGTGGGCGGGCTGCTGATCTTGCTGGTGCTTGTTCGGGGGCGATCAGGCCTGAAGCTGGCATGGAAGAACATGGGGCCCGAGGTGGCGATTATCAGGCGGATTGTGCGAATCAGCCTGCCCAGCGTGGGCGAAACGACGACAAGTATCGGCGGGCAGGTGGTTTATCTTTCACTGATTAACCGCCTGGGGGCGATTTCAACGGCGGCGCATGGAGTGGCGCTAAAGTGCGAATCGATTGCCTATCTGATGGTTGGCGGATTTGCGGCCCCGGCGGGAATTCTGGCGGGGCAATTTCTGGGTGCGCAGCGGCCTGACCTGGCCAAACGGGCGGCAAATATCTGCTGGGTGCTGGGTAATTTGCTGCTGGCGGTGCTGGGCGTGATGATGTTTTTTCTGGATGAGGAGATGTTTCATCTTTTTCTGGGCAAAGACAAGCCCGAACTGGTGATGGAGGGCGCACCAATGCTGCCGGTGGTGGCCTTTGCCATGCCGGGGCTGGCAACGATTAATGTGCTGGCCGCGACATTTCGGGGTGCGGGCGAAACACGCGCGCCATGGTATAACGCGACAATCGGCTTTTTCTTCTTTCGCCTGCCGGTGACATGGCTGATGGCCCGGCCGGTGGATGGCAGCTTCTGGGCCTGGGGGCTGAAAGGGGCATGGATCGCCATGCTGGTTGACCTGAACGGCCGCGGCCTGTTGCTGGCACTGAAGTATCTGAAGGGAAGCTGGACGCAGACGAAGGTGTGAGAGGGTTAAACCCAGGATTATCATTATTTTAGCAATCGGGATCCGTCAGATCCGTTTCATTCGCGTTGGTTCGCAGACGCTTTCGGCTCGTTCTGGGAGCGGTTGCGGCAGGAGAGCACCACCCCGGCCGCGTGGCGGCCACCCCTCCGGCGGAGGGGAA
>JBJTRR010000980.1:0-4990 GCA_046076185.1 bacterium
ACCTTCGCATTCGACATCTTCGACTGCTCGGCAAGATTCCTTACCTCCGCTGCCACTACCGCAAATCCCTTGCCCTGCTCGCCTGCCTTCGCCGCTTCAATCGTCGCATTTAATGCCAATAGCTTCGACTGGTCCGCTATGTCGTTCACTGCCGCCGTGATCTCGCCTATCTGCTGCGTCTGCTCTGACAATGCCAATATGTCCTGAGCTATCGCCTGAACCTTCTCGCGAAGCGAGAGCATGCTCTGCAGGATTGAATCTACCGAGCCGCGACCATCTTCGCCGATTTCCGAAGCCACACGGGCCGAATCAATCACCGTTTGTGCCCGACCCAGCAGGTCGCCGGTTTTAACTCGAATCTGGTCAAGAATGACCCGGGTTTCATCAACGGCTGCAAGCTGTTCCGAAGCCGATTCATCAAATCGTGTGAGGCTGGCCAGAATTTGAGTGGTGGCCGACGACAGGCTTTCGATCCCGGCTGCGATGGTGGCCTCTGTTGCCAATCTGGCCGCCTGATTATCACCCAGCTTCACTGCAAGCTGATTGACTGAAACCGCCAGAGAGTCACAATCCTGATGTTCTGACATCTGTAGCCTGTGACCATATTCTCCAGCCGCCAGTTTTTCGGTTGCGACCGTAATTTCAGCCACGCGGCTTCTGAATTCCGTAATCCGGCTGGCCATGACATTAAATGCTGAAGCCAACGTGCCTATTTCATCTTCAGAATGAACCAGCACATCTGCATCAAGATCATTAGCTGCAAGCCGTTTGGCTGCATTCGACAATTCATTGATCTGCCCAATCACTTTTTTACGAATTTCGAAGAACAAAATGATCAGACAGATTGCAATTGAAATCAGCAATATGGAAATATTCGTCCACTGAATTCGGTTTAAGCCAGAGCGTGAAATTTCAATTTCATTTTTTGCAAGCTTGTCTCTTGCATCCATCATGGCACTTAATGATTGATTAAGCTGAATCACAACGGGATTAATTTTCGTCTGAATAATATCAAGTGCTTTTTTATTATCGGTTTCTGTTCCCCTGCGTGAAACCGGCAGTAATTCCATATTGGCAATATTTGATATTTGATTCCATGACGATTTCACCACACTCAGTTCGTTACCTGAAGAATCAGGTTCACCAGCACCTTTTTCCAGTTCAGCCAGATGTGTATTAACATCTTCCTGAGATTTTGAAATTTCTGCATCAACTCGCCGCATCGTCTCCTGATCAATAGAAATGACATGCTCAAGCACCAGCGAGTTAAATTTCCCCAGGGCCACAGTCAGCCGATTGACACTGATAAAAAAGGGCACATCGCGGTTTGTCAGAATTTCATAAGTCGAATTGGCATTTCTTAACCCATAATTTCCCATGATGCCGGTAAATAACCATGCCGCTAGGATCAGGCCAAAAATGGCGGCAAATTTGGCGAACAGGCTTTTTCGAATGCGATTCATGGAATGATCAATTCTTCACTGATTTGCTTGAGCAGCTGAAACCTTTGTATCTCACAAAACCCTGCCTGCAGGCCTGCCGGGCTTTTACGCACCGGCAAGAATGCAAGGTTATGATTGATTAATGGGCCGAAGCCAGTTTCTTCAGATCACCGGCCAGACGGTCAAGATCTTCCGCCGCAACCTGTGTCTGTTTCGAACCGCTCACAAATTGCTTGGTCGAAAGGTTAATTTCTCTCATGGCCTGGGTGATCTGATCCATCGCCTGGCTTTGCTGCTTCGCGCTGGAAACGATCGTCTGAACACTGTGGGCATTATCCTTGAGGGTGCCCGACAACTTCTGAATCACTTCGCCAGCCCTTTCGGCAAGGCTCATGCCGGCTTCTACGCCCTTGGTGCCCTGCTCGGTGGCCAACACCGCCGTGTTTGTCGCCTTCTGAATGTCGCCAAGAATCTGGCGTACCTTCGCATTCGACATCTTCGACTGCTCGGCAAGATTCCTTACCTCCGCTGCCACCACCGCGAATCCCTTGCCCTGCTCGCCTGCCTTTGCCGCTTCAATCGTCGCGTTTAATGCCAAAAGCTTCGACTGGTCTGCTATGTCGTTCACTACCGCCGTGATCTCGCCAATCTGCTGCGTCTGCTCCGACAATGCCAATATGTCCTGAGCTATAGCCTGAACCTTCTCTCGAAGAGAGAGCATGCTCTTCATGATCGATGCAACAGCTTCGGCACCGTCATCACCCACGGCAACCGCACCCTGAGACGACTGTGCAACGACATCGGCTCGTCGGGCTGTTTCGTCGCTCTTTGATTTCAGCTCGTCAAGCGTGGCTGAGGCCTGTGTGATGCTTGAAGCCTGTTCGGTTGCAGAACTGTTAAACTGAACGACACTGGCAAGAATCTCTGAAGAACTGCTCGATAGTGCCGTGATGCTGCCATTAAGTGCCGTCTTAGTCTCAATATCGGCTTTTTCGGCCGCATCAAGTTGTTCGGCCATCACGTTAAAGGCAGACGCAAGCATCCCGGTTTCGTCGTTGGAATTATTCGGCACACGAACTTTCAGATCGCCACCCGCCAGCTTCTGTGCCGCATCTTTCACCACATTCACACTTCCGGAAATTTTGCGTGCCGTGATGATGCCCCAGATGGCCGAGAGCAAAATTGAAGCGATGATAATGAAGGTTGTCGCACCAAAATTCCATTTATATGATGCCGAGCTTTCCAGTGCTTCGTTATCAGCCTGAGTCTGCAACTGTTTGCTGATATCTTCGCAGCTTTTGATAATATTGCTGATATTATTATCAAGACCTTTGTCAAACAGCATGCCGGCTGCCTGGGCATTGGCTTCCGCTGCTTCTTCCTCGGCTTTCTTCTTATCTGTAGCGTTCGGGTCAGCCTGGCCTTTTCGCGAAACCGGCAAAATTTCAGAGCGTATCTTGCGATAGGTTTCCAGATCTTTTACGATTTCCGCCAAACTCTGGCCGCTTGCAGCCATGACATTTTCGTTTTTGCGTATTTCCGTAATCTGTGAATCGATAGTCTTGTCCAGATCTTCGATCTCCCGTTCCCGTTTCAACATATCTTCATTGCTTGTGGAAAGCAGGTGCAGGAAGAGCGTTGCACGAAGACGGTTGATAGAACCACGAAAATCTGTGATTTCAATCACATCCGGCAATGTGTCGTTAATTGCCTTCTGCAAATAAGAATTCGTAATTCGCGAAGTATTCAGTGCCACAATACCCCCCAGAAGAGAGAGTACCCAGGCAATCAGAAAGCCGAAAATGATTTTGGAGGAAATGGTGCGAAGCATATGAAGTACCTGCAGATTGGCTGAACCCTGTTGAAGACTGTTTTATGATTCCGACCGACTTGTCATTCCTGCGACAATTCACCGTATAATGCAATTTACATTTCATTGCATTAAGGAAAATTTGTCAGTTGCGTCCCTCGATGTGTTTGAGTTGTGAATCGGCCAGTGCTATCATCCGGCCTGCATTGATATCCTGAGTGAACGGTAAAATCTCTGAAGGATCCCGATTTTCAAGCCCATTCAAAATGGCCTTTAAATGGCCACGGGCCCGGTCTGGTTGCCCAACCCGCTGCCACAGACCAGCCAGAAGTAAATGAGCCATCCAGAACATGTCGTTAAGGAATATGCATTTACGAAGCGATTCACGAGCTTCGTCAGGCTGATCAAGCTCTTTGAAAGCTATGCCCCTGAGGTAAGGAATTTCTGGGTTTAAAGCAAATACCTTCAGCAACTGGGCCGATTGATCCAGCAAATTCCGCCACCTTCCAGCCTCAGCCAGTTCACGCAAAGGCTTGATACTGGCTTCAGCCGATTTAATGTCTGAACGCTTCTCCGGCTTCGGCTGTGCTGGTTTTGACGCCGCTTTTGGCTTTGGAACACTGGTCGCGTTCGGATGATTTTCAGGCTTTGTTGCCATCGTTCGCGACGCTGACGATAACAACTCGTTAATTTTTGGGTTTAATGAAAGATCCGATGTGGCCGTTTGATCCGTTTTGTCAGACGATAGCGGCAAGCTTTGCGATGACCGATCAGCCTTGAGGCGAAACAGCGCCGAATTGGCCGAAGCCACAAGTTCAAGCCCCAGATTCGAAGGCGGAGGTGGCTCAGCAGGCCCAAGTGCCAGAAATCCTCCTGGTGCCAGACATTCCGCCATCCGGCTGAGGGTCAGACCCATCTCTTCGCGAGCAAAATAAATCAGCACATTTCGGCAGAGTATCAGATCAAAATTGATCATCCCGCCGAGAAGGGATGGATAAATTCCGGTCTTGAGATTCAGGATTTCAAATCTGACATGATTCGACAATCGCGGTGTGATCTGCCAGAGATTCCCGGTTTCCGGATGAAAATACTCTTCGCGGATGTGCATCGGCGTCTGCCGGAAAGACCATTCACGATAGCGGCCCACACGGGCTTTCTGCACAATTTCAGGCGAGATGTCTGTGCCGATAATCTGAATTGTCCATAAATCAGCATCGGGCAGAGCTTGATCGATCAGAATCGCAGCGGTATAGGCCTCATCGCCCGTTGAGCAGCCAGCCGACCAGACTCTGAGCCGGCGTTCATGGCGACGTGCGGCAATGCGTTCAGGCAATACAGTACGCTGAATGGCCTGCCACTGCGGCTGATCTCGAAAAAAATAGGTTTCATGTATCGTGTAATGCGATATCCAGACCGACCTCAGTGGATTTTCGAGCGGATCTTCCAGGCGATCGATCAGGCGTGAAATGTCGTTTTCCGATACAAATTCACCCGCCTTGACTGTGGCAGCAAGCAAATCGTCCCGTCGGTTATCCGGACAATCCATTCCCGAATATTTTTGCAAAATCTGCCGGAGCCTCATCATGTGCACATCGGTCACAGGGCCTGTCCATGACATGATGAGCTTCCTCGTGCGGGGCTGGAGTGTGGGGACTTCATATGCGCTGATCATCGACCAATCGGCTCCGCTTGATTGCCACCACCCAGCCCCTGCTGCATCGCCCTGCTGCCACCCAAA
>JBJTRR010000981.1:0-1416 GCA_046076185.1 bacterium
ACGTGAATCAGATGCGTGTTGCCAGCAGCGGCCGGACCGGCTTCATCAGCCGAGCCAACGGGCTTGATCACGGCCGATTCAACAACGGGATCAAGCAGCACCTCAAGGGCGGCGTGGGCAAGTTCGGCTTCGTCAATGTTGCCTTCAATCACCAGGCCGCGGGTTTCATGAATTTCCCATGGGCCGGGCAGGCTCAGTTCTTCGGCTTCGGTCTGCTTATGGCGGTTGAGAGTCGTCTGGTTGCTGTTTTTTGGGGTAATTTCAAGATGCCAGATCATGTGTCGTATATTCTTTAGTGTGAGGCTTTTGCAGAACTTCAGCGGATGTTTGGCAGAGCGGCGAATTAATTACCGGCCGGCGATTCGAATGACTTCCGGTGTCTTCGCCCTTGATCCCACCACTTTGACAATGCTTCAGAGTCGTCGTTATCCAGCAATTTTTTGAAGTTTAACAGTTCGTTGATGTATTCTTCCAGAGATTTTCTTACAGAATTTTTGTTACTGAGAAAGATATCTCGCCATAAATCCGCATCGGCACCGGCGATACGTGTCATATCGCGAAAGGCGCCGGCTGAAAGTTGATGCAGGCCGGGGTCAACCAGACGCGACAGAGCCGCTGAAAGCAGGTGCGGCAGGTGGCTTGTCAGGGCCAGGGCCTGGTCGTGTTCATCCGGCGGCATCTCAACAACCCTCGAGCCGATTTTCTGCCAGAATTGCCGAACTCTGGCGATATTTTCCGGCGGGTTGAAGCGGGTTGGCGTGACGATGCAGAGGCGATCACGAAAAAGATCAGCCCTCGCCGCTTCAACACCCGATTTCTCCGAGCCGGCGATCGGGTGGCCGCCAACAAACGCTGCTGCCAGTTGCGGGTTCTTGCTGATGGTGGCCAGAATCGAGCCTTTGGTTGATCCAGCGTCAGTAATCAGCAATTCGTCGGTTTTTCGAAAGGCCCAGGCTTCCTCAGCACCACTGGCGATTGACGAAACGGGCCCACACAGCACAACCAGGCCGGCTTCGGCAATCGCTTCACCCCAGTTCGTGGTGAAGCTGTCAATCGCCTTCAGCTCAATGGCTTTTTGCAGGCGTTGCGGGTTTCGGCCCAGGCCGATGACTCGCGGGGCATTGGGAAGGGTTTTGAGTGCCATGCCAATTGAGCCGCCCATCAGGCCAACGCCCACAATGACAACGGCAGGGCCATGCTTGAAAACTAAATCGCCGAGAGGGAGAGAGTCAGTCACGATTTCAGTCTTTGAGGGCAGAGTGTTCAATGAGAAGCAGGTTTTGGGGTTCGTTCAGGCTGCTACAGGCCGCATTGCCGCAGTGGTTGCGAGGTTTTGATCACTGGCTTAATTTTAGCTGATTTCAGAGAAGAGTGGAAATAGGAGTTTTGAATCGAGAATTGATTTGAAGACATCGG
>JBJTRR010000982.1:0-9455 GCA_046076185.1 bacterium
TCTCAGGCAAAAGCCAGCCGAAAAACCCTGCCGAGAAAGGCACCTGACGCCAAAACCCGTCTTTCAGGCACAAATAGCAGAATCAAAGCCAATGAGCCGCGGTCAATTTGATCCATACGACGATGACGATGGCTGGGGCCGCCCGGCCCCGGGCTTTTTCGAGAAAGTCAAAAGAAATTATCGCGACTGGCAACGCCACCGCCAGGCCATGGCCGCCGAAAAACGCGAGCTTCGCGGCCTTCAGCAGGAAAATCAGCCCAAAAGGCACGAAAACCCAAACAGGCAGTCGATGGCTTCAAAAGCCGAGATTGCCTCAAATAACATCATTGATACTGATCGCTATCTGAAAATGAAAGGCGACGGCCTTCTTGCCAAAACGGATTGGCAAATCTGGAAGGATGACCGTCGCATTCGCAGGCAGATCATCGCCGAACAGCGTGGCTACGACGAAAGTCTGGCCATGCATGATTCGGCCTCTGCCCGGCGTGGACACGTTTCTGGCAGTGATTTCGGCGTTGGCTCTGAAAAGATCGATGCCCCGGATGGAACCGGGCAAAGCCTGGCCCGATCACTGGCCGGCGAATTCGGCACCGGCCTCTGGCGCACAGGCTTCCTCGGCTGGCTTTTGGCCATGCTGCCCGCCGCTTACATGATTTTCTTTCTCATCGTTCAGTGCATGTCAGGCCATCACGATCGCTATGTCGCCCGAACCGGTGCCCTCCGAACCCGCATTCCCAATCTGCTCTCAGAAAACAACGCCACGGCGGCTCAAATCATCGGCCAGCGGCTTTTTGATTGCCAGATCGCCCAGATCGACGATATTTTTCGCTATTTTGAAACACTTCAGGCGGCCGGCAAGCCTCAGGAAGCCCTTTACTTCCTCAAATCTTCCGAATCGCTCGTCAAGGCAACTGAACTCGGCCCGTTCAATTTTCGCTTTGCACGCGAGCTGTTGAAACAAAACCCGAATGTTGCGGCACTCTCGCGCGATGTCATTCCACTTCTGCAGGAATCGCTTAAACACAACATTCCCCAGCAGGATAAAATTGAAGCCCGTCAGATACTCTCGCGGTTTGCTTCCAGCCAGGGCGACCTGAACTCGGCCCTCCGCTTTCTTGAACCGATCGAAAACGCCAACACCAGCATTGCTGCCGATGTCCTCTGGATTCGATCCAACCTTGGCCCGGCCACCGATGCATTTAACCTCGAAGCCAGCGTTCGCCGCCTGATTTCCCAGCTCGACGACGAAATCGACCGAACCAGAGGCAAGCCGACAGAAGCACAGATTGGCGCCCGCGTACGACTCCTGATGATCGACGGCAAAGAAGCCGAGCTGCGCCAGTGGCTGGGCGGGCTTGAAAATCTCACGCTTGACAAAAAGCAGATGTGGAGCCGCGAAATCGACCAGATCTCGCTCGCCGCCGAAATGAAACGCCAGCCGCTGGATGTCGCCAAGGTCTGGCTCAAGCTTCAGCCGCTGCTTGAATCTAACCCCGACAACCTGCTCTGGGCCCGAATGGCCACAATGCTTTGGGCCATGCCTGCCGAAAAGCGATATGCTGAAGCCTATGACTGGGTGCAGAATCGGCTGGCCAGGCCCGAAGTCAGTCTTGATTTTCTGCGTCTGGCAGCTCAATTAGGCCACGCCGGCGGCCAGTGGGATAAAATTCGACCGCTCTATGAAGAAGTCATCAAACGCGACCCCGGCGATATTGCTGCCCTGAATAATCTTGCCGGCATCTATTACAAATTCCCGCCTTACAATTATCCAAGGGGCATGCAGCTTATCGAAAAAGCGATCAATCTGGTGCCCGACAACCTCGGTATTCAGGAAACCCGGGCCCAGATTCTGGCCCGACTGGGCAAAACCGATGAGGCCAAGTCCATTCTTGAACGCTGTTTGGTCGTCTTCCCTAACGAGTGGAACATCCATAACACCCTGGCCCAGATTTATGAAATCGAGGGCCAGAAAACCCGTGCCGCCGCACACCGCGAGCGTTTGCGGTCTCTGCGCAAGCCCGTCAACGCCCCACTCATCGACAACATCGCTGCCGACCCCAAAACCGACTCAACCCGCAAGTAGCATGCTTTCTGCCACTTGCGGCACCAGTCGGCAATCGGCCGAAGCGGCTTCAGCCTTCCGGCAGAGATGTTGCCGAGTGGGTCTCAACCGAGACATCCACCACCGTACCGCCAGTGTCGTATTCCAGCTTCTCGACACCGATAATCTCGCCGTCGTCGTTGCGGAAGATCACTGTTGTTTCGTCAATCGCGTCGCTGTGAACTTCACCGCCCGGATCACCGAAAAAGACCATCAGCGTCTTGTTGTCCAGATCCTGAACCACTTTAATCTGAGCCATTTCAGTCTCCTTCCTGAAAATTTGCCACTCAATTTCAGACTGAATCGATTCGAAAAATAATTCAAATGGCGATCCAGCGAAATATAACCCTATCATAACCAAGTGGGCAGTTCGGGCAAGTCAAGTCTGGATCAGGCCCCGATCGTTTGACATAATATATTGCCTCTGAAACGCTTGGATCAAGTCGCAGAGACTTCCGACAGAACATGGCCAACAGAAACATTCCCGGCAAACCACTGAAAGATTCGGAAAAAGCCGCACAGGAACTGGGCGACCTGCTGTTAGGCCTGAATTACGGCGCAGAACACCTTGACCGTGTCTTCCGCCAGGTGCACGACCATGTCATGGCCGGATCAGAACACCTCAACAACGAAGGAAACTTCATGCGAATAGGCACTTACGACCTTATCCGCATGTTTGATTATTACGACGCCACACTTCTCTGCGGCCGGGTTCGCGAGACCGTCAAGGCTCAGGGTTCCACTCTTTCGTTTGATCTCTCCCGCCGGCTGACCCGCTCAGGCGGCCACACCAAACGCACCCGTCCATCCACCGCACGCCCTTTCGACCCCGCCAAATACGAAATCGCCGTCTCCGTTCCTGTCCTCTTCGCCACGTTCCACGATATCGATCGCCCCATCAAAGCCTGCGGCCGACTCTGCTTCACCCGCTTTGAAGCCCTCCAGCGCATCATGGAACACGAAATTCTCCACCTCGCCGAAATGCTTTCCTGGGACGTTTCCAATTGCTCGGCTCGCCGCTATAAATCCCTCGCCATAAACACGTTCGGCCATACAGAAAGCCACCATCAGCTCATCACCCCGGCCGAACGTGCCATCAAAAATTTTGGCGTGAAGCCCGGCGCAAAAGTTTATTTCGAATTTGATGGCCGCCGCATCGTCGGTGTTGTGAACTCCATCCGCCGCCGCGCTACCGTGCTGGTGCCAAGCCCCTCAGGCACTCTTTATAGCGATGGCTACCGCTACGAAAAATACTACGTCTCGGTCGAACAGCTTAAACCCGTCTGATTCAGCTTCTGGCAGCAGCCCCGGTCAAGGCTTACCGCTGGTGCCACGGCTCTGTCGCAGCAGCCCCATAGCCGCTTCCACCAGCATCTCGCCCGACCCCGGCTTCACCGTTGAATTCGTCACCTCATAGCTGCCACCGGCATGGGCCGCCCGTGTGGGTATGTAAATTGTTTCCACTGAATTGCTCAGCTCAACAATCAGCGTTGTTTTGTAAGGTGAATTCTGCTTGATCGCCAGCCCCAGATTCACAAAAACCTCGCCCGGCAGGCACACAATGGCCAGGTCGTCGCCCACGGCAATCGTCGTAACCTCCACCGGCAAAACCTCACCCACACCGGCCAGCTTTCTGGTTCGCAAAAATGGCTTTTTTGCCTTCGCAGCCGCAAGTGGCGTCGTGTGCCGAAGCTGGTCAATCATCAGCATTTTGTGGGCCCACACCTGCTTCAAAAATTCCACCTTCTGGCCACTGTCAAGTGCCTCAAGAATGGCAAGCGATTCGGCCACTTCCTTCTCGCCACATTCCTGCAGTGGCAGCTTCACTGTCGTGTTTTTCACCACCAGCCGCGTGTTTTTCAGCTCGGGCAGCTTCTCCAGGCCACCGACAATCGTCTGGCCCAGCGTTCCGCCAATCATGTCCGTCTTGTTGCGCGCTGAACCGTCAGGGTTGGAATGATTGATATCGCCGCAACAGCCTGTGCCGAAAAACGAAACACAACCCTGGCCATGCGCCTGCCGCACAGACTTCTCAATAAAATACGGGTAATCGCCGCTCCACCTCGTGCCGCCCACCGTGTCAAGGTGCAAGGCAAAGTTCGAAAGCACGCCCAGCATTTTGCCATCGGCATTTTTCACGGCCACCAGCCCAATTTCCGGGTCAATCGGCCCTGCACTTTTCAGCACATTGGGGCTTTTCAGGCTCTGCCAGGTCTGCACCGATCCGTCTTTCATCACAAACCGGCGGTTAAAAGCCACAGGCGTCTCTTGTAAAACTGATCCGGCTGCCAGCTTCGCGATAACTACCTCTTTATCGGCCTTTTCAATGGCGGCCACGGCATTGCCAATCAGCTTCTGCACATAGGCAATGCGCCCGGCATCGCCTTTTTCACCAGCCAGATAATCATGCAGTGTTTTATAATAGTCAGGCGATGTATGCGAATGTGTGGCACTGACAACAATATTTTCGTATTTAATTCCGGATTTTTCGGCCGCCCCCTTGCGAATCTGGTCGGCCAGGTCGGTTGTCACTCCGCACAGGTCCATGGCCACCATGGCCGCCTTCTCGCCATTGCCTGAAAAGACCATGGCCCTGGCCTTCAGCGGGTCGATCACGCCCTCGGCCAGCCGCTCGTGATAATAGCCGGCCATCGGAAAGCCATTGGGCGGCGTGATATCCATCTCGGCCGTGCCCACTTTCAGCGTCTGCCCCATGGCCGACAAGGCAATACAGCCAATCAGCATCATGCTGCCCGTCACTTGATTCATCATTTTCCAGTTCATTCGGTTTTTCATCTCTGTGCTTTCTTCCAGGCAGGTTTGTCGCAGCAGGCTGGTGGGTGATTTCCCTATCATAAACGGCCGGCAAACCGGCGAAAAGCCATGAATCCGATTCAATGATGAAAGCAGATCATCGTTCATGTCTGGTCAATTTCATTTATGGGACACTAAACGAAAATCAATCTGCCGGCTCATGGCCAGTTGCTGCCACCATTTCACAGAAATTCAATTCATCAGGGTTCTTTTCGGGTTCGCCTTTTTTTGTCCTGAAAAAACCGCCATACACGTTCTGCGCCTGAAAACGAAGTAATCGGCGATTGACCCTCCCGGCGAGCCTTCGCACCTGGCCAGCCATGAGCCCCCGCCGAATCAACCACAAATTCCGTTGGCGCAGCATCGCCGTTGGCTTCATAAATCGTTGTGGTTACTGTGCCTTGAGTTTCAACCTTTGCTTTGCTGTCTGAATGATTCGCATCGACCCAAAATCGAACAACCTGCTCAAGGGGTTGGAAAGGTGCTTCCTGAGCCCGGCGAACGAGTGGATTCCGGCTCATCCCTCCCTCAAGCGGAACCTCTTCGTCTTTCGCACCATTGATAATCAAAATCGGTAATGGAATCGCCGGTTTTCTCTCAAGTGTGAACATTGAAGCAACCACAGGTGCAACAGCCGCCAGTCGCTCCGGGCGGGCTACGGCATAAACAAATGTCATCATGCCGCCGTTTGACCCGCCAGTCATGTAAATGCGAGCAGAGTCGGCACCATGGTTTTTGATTAGCTCGTCAATCAATGTATCAAAATATGCAATGTCGTCAGCCTCTTGCACCTGTCGCCGAAGCAGATATCCCGTATTCCAGGCATGTCGCCGGTTGCCAAAATTGGTTCCTTCTGCGTAAACAACCATAAATCCCCTGGCCCTGGCTAGTTTGTCAAAGCCCGAATTGGCTCGCATCACATCGGCACTTCCCTGGCCACCGTGCAAAGCAATCACCACTGGCCTTTTAGTTCCGTCCGTTGGGGCATTCACAATGATAGCCCGACGATCCTGCAGCCTGACCTTAAAGCGTATCTCTTCATCAGATTTCCGTTCCGTTGATTCCGTCTTTGACTTCTGCTCAAAGGCCTTTCGGTAGAACTGCCAGTTGGTGTCGCCCAGTGCAACCAGTGTTTTCATCGGGTTATGGTCGATCCCCTTCAAGACCGTCCATGTATGCGGAATGGCAACTTTCTCAAGATGCTCATGAAAGGCCAGATTGGCATGAAATGTCTCATCCTCATCGCCGCAGACAACACGAATCAACGAGTCTTTGGCAATCAACCCGGCATTTTTTTCGGCAAGACGAAGTGGGCTCACACTCTTGAAATACTCCTGGTCATCTCCGTAAACCTGCTTAAGCACCTCGGCGGCCCGTTGCCGGCCGGCCCTCGGCGCTTGAATAAGCTCTGCCTGCAAAGGGCCACCACCCATTATTGAAACCGCCCGGAAAAGATCGTAATACTTGAACCCAAGCCTTGCTGCACCATAACCACCCATGCTGTAGCCATCAAGCAAACGGCCCTCGCGTGCCGCTATCGTTCGGTATTTTGTGTCGATGTGCGGCAGAAGGTCTTTGACTATCATGCTTTCGACAGGTGCCGATCCATCCTTCCAATCAACATACATCCCTTCGGCAAGTCCATTAACGAAAACTATCAGGCATGGCGGAAGCTTGCCAGCTTCAATGGCGTCATCAAAATGGGCTGCCACTCTGGGGATGCCAGCCAGCCCCCCACCCGAGCCATGAAGCCAGTAAACCACAGGAAATCGCTTCGAACTGGCTTCGCCATAAGCTTTGGGTATGTAAATGTGGTAACTGACTATGGTCCTGGCTGCGGCACTTTCAAACGATTGAAACGAAACGCGCGGGGCCTGAACTTCAGCCGTTACCCATTTGTGTTTCAACTTTGCCGGATTTGGCGGAGTGGAATTCTGGGCAATCGCCGGTTGCAGAAATTGAGCAGGAATCATTGTGGTGAACACAAAAACCAGCCCACAAATTAAACCCAGGCTTCTGTCGACGAGAAAAGGACAATTCATGGCAGGCTCCGGCAAATCTCTTGTTGAAAGAGCAATCAAATTGTTCTACCTGAAAAGAACACCTGCCGCGAGTAAAAGTTTCGCACGCCATTCGAAAATTGAGCACATTAAAAAATCAGTTAAAAAGCCTCTGCACAATGTTTTTCTGCAAATTAACAAGATTTCGCAAAAGCCAATTGGCCATGAGCCTTACACTCGCCTGAGTGGCTTTTGAGTTTCTTCACACGTGTTGCGGTGTTTTCAACAGTAATTATTGTCGTAATTTCATGAATCAGGCCCACCTGGGCCGATATTTAAACTGAGAACGGCGGGGCACAAATCACTCTCACGGGAAGCGAACCGGACAATGGCTTTTTTCGGTCAATCAGGCCGGCGAACATGGCTCAAAGCCGCTTCATGCGCGTGCGTGTCGGCACTGGTGCCGGGCCTTGCTGCCGGGGCTGATGGTTTTGCCTCGCCCGGCCAAATGATTCGCCTGGAACTCTGTGTCGAAGGCCGTAACCGTTCTGCTCTCTTTTATCGCCCGCTGTGCTGCCCGCCCGGCTACGACTGGCCCCTTCTGCTCGCCTTCCACCCGTTTTTATACCCCAACCGCCTGTTTGAAAAGTATGCCGAATTACGACAAATGGCAGAGCATGGCCAATTCCTGCTGGCCATGCCCCAGGGCGACGGCTTCGGCATGTATCGCAGCTTCAATGCCGGCCTCCGCGACGACGCCAACGACCCCGACGATATTCATTACGTCTCGGCCCTGCTGAACCTGATTCAATCGTCAAATGCCATTGACACCAGTCGAATCTATACCATGGGTATGTCCAATGGTGCCATGATGGCCTCGCTCGTCACCCAGCGACTGCCCGGCCTGCTTGCCGGGCTCGTCTGTGTCAGTGGTGCGCCGGCCGTGCCCGTCGGCCCTGGCACGCTTCCGACACCCGTCATGATAGTTCATGGCTCCGCCGACCCCCTGACACCTTGGTCAGGCCCCGGCCCAAACACGCCCAGATTCATCAAATTTCAGGATATTGACGCCACCCTGGCCCAGTGGCGCCATGTGAACAGTGCTGATTTTGACCCTGAAATATCGCAGCTTGATCAGACAAACGACAAAACAAAAATCATTCGCTTCGACTGGAACCGCCCTCGTTCGGCAGCCGACCTCACACTCATCCGCATTGAAGGCGGTGGCCACCGCTGGCCAGCGAGATCCAGAAAGCCATTCTTCCCGCTTTTAACCGGCCGACAGTCAACCGAGATCGACATGAACAGAGTCGCCTGGAAATTTTTAGCCCGGCAAAAACGCCTCTCCTGAAAGTTCAACCGCTGGGCAATTTTTTCAACCCGCCTGCCCAGACAGGTTGATATATTCCAACCGGGTTATTTTTCCAAGTCACATTTTTTAACAATCGGGCGTATTGATGAATGAACCGATCAGCTATAATAAATAAAGCATGACGAGACAAATCCCTGAATCACATGCCTGGCGGCTGACCATCGTGCAGGAGTTATGAAGCAAGTGTCTGCTTCATCGGAAAACAGCACACCCACTTCCGAACCGAAAAAGCGCAGGATTGCCTTCGGCAACCTGCAGGCCCGGCTGTTTCCTTACATTCCTCGAATCAAACGCTTGTATGGTTCGCTGGTACACAGCCGGTTCGGCTATGCCCTTGGTCTTGATCGCATCCATCCCGCCAATCTGCCCGCCACCGCGGCCAGCGTGGTGGTGCATCTGGTCATCCTCTCGCTGCTTATGTTTGCCACCTATGCCGTGGCTGAAAAAGAGACGACCAGAGAAATTGAAGTCCTGAAAAATGTGGAAACCGCCCTGCCCGAGATGGAGCGGATGAACCTTGAACAACTGGGCCAGGTCTCTGACCCGACCAGCAAGCCGGCTGAAGTCGGTTCGTTCGCCCCCCAGCTTTCCACAGCCGTTGTCAATGCCCCTGAGCGCGACCCTCTGGCTGATGTTGCCGTGCTTGATATCGCCAAACCAGCCGCCATGCTTCTGCCGGAAGCCACCCGCATTGATAAAAACGTCTCGATCCGCGGCGCTGGTGCTGAATACGTCGGCGGCGTTCAGGGGGCGGTTGACCGCCTGGCCGTTGAAATTCACAACCGCCTGAAAAACGGCCCGACACTCGTAACCTGGCTCTTCGACGCCTCGCGCAGCCTCAGTGCCGAGCGTGAACGCCTCTCGGAACAGGTCGAAAATGTCTATAAACATGTCGCCCAGATTGACAGCGACGGCCTGGCCAGCGACGACGCCCTGCTGACACTCGTCGTTGGTTTTGGCGAGAAAATTTCTCCGGTCACCGCCGAGCCCATCAGCGACCCCAAAGAAATCTCTTCCGCCATTCGCCAGGTGGCCGATGACGTTTCAGGCTTTGAAAACACTTTCCAGACGACCGGCATGGTCAGCCAGCGATACGGCCGGTTTGAGAAAAACGGCCGCAGATACCAGACGCTGATCATTATCGTCACCGACGAAGTGGGCGACGACG
>JBJTRR010000983.1:0-2859 GCA_046076185.1 bacterium
CGCCCACCCGTGTGGGTGTCATCCAGGCCGGCAGCTATCACGGCAAATCAACCACCAGCGGCGCCCTGCTCATTAACGACGCCTTCATTCCTGATGTCGCCGGCCGCGACGTGATTATTCTTGACGACATTCTTGACACCGGTCACACGCTGGCTGCCCTTTATGATCTCATCTCGCAGCGCGGGCCAAATTCCATCAAAACCGGCGTTCTGCTGAAGAAAATCGGCAGGCAGGTTGTGCCGTTCGAGCCCGAATATGTCGGCTTTGAAATACCCAACCGGTTTGTGATCGGCTATGGCCTTGATTTCGACGACGAATATCGCCATCTGCCGCATATCGCCGTTCTGCCTGAATACGACTGACCACGCCTGAAATCAGCGGTTCAGCCAGGCAATCGCCCCATTCAGGCACGTCGCAAAGCCCACCCAGCACGGGTAGGGCAAGATCATCGCCGTGGCCAGCCTGTGAATTGGCCAGCCGAGGGCAATCCAGGCCAGAATGGCCACTTCAAGCAAAACAATCACCACCAGGCCCAGCCACAGCCAGCCGGCCCCGAAAAAGACCAGCGGCCACAAGGCATTAAGTGCAATTTGAATGAGAAATATGTTTCTCACCCTGCGGTTGGCCAAGGTATCGCCTGATTTTTCTGAAACGTAATCCATCAGTCCCATGCTAATGCCCATGAGCGTATAAAGCGTTGACCACACTGGCCCAAAAAGCCAGTTGGGCGGCGTAAAAGAAGGCTTGGCCAGCGAGCTATACCATGGCCCCAAGCCCACCGCCGTGCCCACCAGCCCAACTGCACAGGCCAGATAACTGACAAATATCCAGAAGAGAATGCGGCGAAAGAGTTTCATTTTAAATCTCTCAATGGAATGCTTGAAAAAGGTGCCAGACCCCTTTTTTGCCTGTGACCCCCTTTTTTGCCAGTGACCCCCTTCTTTGCTGCGGGGCTAAGTCAGCGGATGCTTCTCATGTCTGGCCTGAATTGTGCGGGCCACGGCTTCTTTCAGGCTCATCGGACGAAAGGCAAACGTAATCAGGGCTTTCTGGTCTCGCACCACCGTCGGGTTTTTAAGCCCCTCAATCAAGTGCTTGCCAATCTCAAACGCTGCAGGCTTCACCAAAGTCAGCCACAGGCTTGAAAGATAAGGAGTCAGCACCGGAACATAGATCAGCCATCGACGGAGACCTTTCTGGCGCGCATATTCTTTAATAATGCCGCCATAGGTTGTCACATCCTCGCAGCCAATCTCAAAAATGCGGCTCTCGCCCGGCGGCAGGTCAAGGGCAGCCAGCAGGTAAGCAAGCACGTCATCCACGGCGATGGGCTGTGTTGGCGTTTTCAACCAAAGCGGGCAAAGCATGACCGGCAGGCGTTCCGTAAGCGTTTTCACCAGGTCGAATGAAATGCTGCCGTCGCCGATCACCAGCGAGGCCCGAAACTCGATCGTCTCTATGCCTGAGTCGCGAAAAATCTGGCCCACCTCATGGCGGCTACGCAGGTGCGGCGAAAGCCCGGCGGCTTCATCGTCGCCCAGTCCGCCAAGGTAAATCATTCGCTTAACACCCGCCTGGCGGGCAGCTTCAGCAAAATTCACGGCCGCTTGCCGGTCCTCTTTTTCAAAGTCTTTGGAACCCGACATCAGGTGGACAAGATAATAAGCCGTATGAACGCCCGCCAGGGCACGGCCCAGCGAATCTGCGTCCAGCACATCACCTTGTATGACCTCGGTGGACGATTTTACGCGATTTGCCATCGCCTCCGGCTTGCGTGCCAGGCAGCGCAAGTCCAATGGCCTGTCCTCAAGCAGTGGCAGCAGTCGCCCGCCCACATATCCGCTGCAACCGGTCAGAAGCACACGGCGTGGTGAATCAGTCGTGGAACCGGCTTGTTCTTGATTCGCCATCGCGCCCATTCCTCGTTTTTGAAAAGCCCGTTGCCTCCTGAATACTATATCTTCGTTACGATGGCTAAAGCTAGGGCCGAAATGGTTTTCGACCCTTGAGTCAGATTGAGGCCCCCATGCTCCTGTTCCGCAAGCCATCCGATGGTTTTATCCGGCAATTTCTGGCGGAACAGAGTCAGCATGAGTTCAGCTACAACCATGTTGGCGACTCGTTCGGCGATCTGCCCGCCGGCTTTGTGGTGGACCACACGCGCATCAGGCTGGGCCAGGGCGAGCCCACTTTTCTGGCGGCCAAAAAAGCACTTGCCAATTGGGATCAATTCCGGCTCGGCTGGGTTGAAGCCCGCCCCGAAGCCACTCCAATCAGGCAGGGCGAAAAAGTGGCTTTTCTGGCAAAAACCATCTGTTTGTGGTGGCTGAATGCCTGCCGCATTATTCAATTGATTGACCAGCCTGGTGAAGTCACCCGATTCGGCTTCGCCTATGGCACCCTGCCAGACCACGCCGCAATCGGCGAGGAACGATTTCTCGTAGAATGGAATCGGCAGAACGACAGCGTCTGGTTCGATATCCTGGCCTTCTCAAAACCCAGGCACCCGCTAGTGAAATTAGCTTATCCCGTGGTGCGCCTGACCCAGAAGCGATTCGGCCGCGAGGCCACTGCATCGCTCCTGCAAAGCGTCCAGCAGCAAATCCAGGCTTGATGAATCAAGGTAGTTCAAGGAAAAACGGGCAACTCAGGCCTACCGATCATTCTCATAATTAAGTAATTTCATTGTAATGAATTGTCTTGGGCCACCACAGCTTAAAAGTGGCCTGACCCCTTTTTGCCGTGCACCAAAAGTATTCTGAAAAATTCCCATCTGCCTGAAATTTTTAAACGGATCTTAAAGATAGTATATTAGTCATAAGAAACACCCTGCACGATTGACTTAATAACTCTGTTTCA
>JBJTRR010000984.1:0-5217 GCA_046076185.1 bacterium
CCAAAAATCGTCCATCGGCTGAAACGTTCAAAAAACCCATGGCACGCAAAGCAGTGGTCACGACGCTGACCGCCCTGGGAGACCAGCCCAGAACCTTTTCTGTTTCATCTGCTGTAAGGCCTTGAGGGCCAAGATCTTGGAAGAAATTTGTCCGGCAGGCGACGGCACAGAGAATTTCGGTGGAAAGCCGACCCCGATAGAGGTCAAAAACGTGGGCGGGGTCGATTGGCGGCGAGTCAAAATTCATTACTGTTAATCACTATGCTTTCATGGGTTAGCCAGGTGTCACCTGCCTTTGGCTGATCACATGGTGCGGCCGCCGTCGATCACGACCACCTGCCCTGTCATGAGGGTGGAGACATCAGCGAGAAAAACAATCGCATCGGCAATGTCGTCGGGCGATGAAGGCCGCTTCATGGGTGTGAGGGTCATGGCCGATTCAACCATATCCTGATGGTCGGCCAGCCAGCGGGTCTGCACAGGTCCAGGGGCGACGGCGTTGATACGAACTTCGGGGGCGAAGGCCCTGGCAAGGCTTTTTGTTAAAGTGATCACGGCACCCTTGCTGGCAGCATAGGGTATGGACGAGCCTGAACCGGCCAGCCCTGCCACCGATGCCACATTCACAATGTTTCCATGCCTTTTTTTCAGGTGCGGCATGGCGGCGCGGCAGCAGCTGAAAAGGCCCTTGACATTGACATTCAGAATGTCGTTCCAGACCTGCTCAGTCACGGCTTCAAGGTCGGTGTGGGCAATGAAATGCGTGGTGCCGGCATTGTTTACCAGCACATCAATGCCGCCGAAATGGCCAACGGCCTTGTCAATCATGGCCCTTATTTCGTCGTCGTTGCCCACATTCGCTTTGACGACAAGCACTTCCGCACCCCGATCGCGTACGCCAGCGGCCGTTTCTTCGGCATCGGCTTCCGATCGGGAGTAGTTCACCACCACCTGATAACCACGTTCGGCAAGCTGCCAGGCTGTTGACCGGCCAATGCCTGTCGCTGATCCGGTCACCAGGGCTGTTTTTTTGCGTTCCATGTCGGCCGGGCCAATGAGTTTAGATCGTAGCAAAAATCAGAAAATCGGTGGTTGAATCTTATCTTGCCAGACCTGCACATTTCAGGCAAGGCGGATAAGCACGACTACTTCTAGCCGATTGGCCCATAGCCCGCCCGGTAAAAGGCTGGCCACCTGACCATAAATCATGAACAGAACCCTACTTAAGGCACCTGTGAAGTGCCGGGCGGGTTCGGAATGTACTCACCCTTCAAGAACTTCAGAATCACGTTCAGCTCGCGATCGGCCAACTCGGTTTCATCAAAGCCGGGCATTTGGTCCTTGGCTTCCATAAAACCATAGCGGTCAACAGCTTCCGGGTGACGAATCATCCGGTCCATCCAACGGTCGCTGCCCCAGCCAAAGAGGTTCGGGGCTTCTTCCTCGCCGCCTTCGCCCAGGCTGCCCTCAGGGTCAACCGTGTGGCACCGGCCACAGTCCTTCTTGAATAGCTCAAGGCCCGGATGATTGGCGACTTCTTCTTTCGCCAACCAGTCGGCCGGGGTTTCGTCGTCTTTGATTTTGGCGAAACTGGCCACAAAATCAGCAACTTTATCCAGCTCGGCGGGCTTCAGCTTCGACGACTTCTTCCATCGCTGCATGCCGCCGCATTGTGGAGTGGTGCCGAAGTACTTACGGTCCGAGGGGTTATCAAGCAAGCCCCGAATCCAGGTCCGGCTGCCAAAACCGGCCAGGTCAGGCGCCACCTGTTTAGTCATGGCCAGTTTGCCATCGCCACCACGTTCCATCGCGCCCTTGTTATCGTAGTAATGGCACGAAAGACACTTCTGCCCAAGTACCTGATAACCCGTGTGCAATGGGTCGTTTAGAAGTACGTATCGCGAACCTTCGGGCGGCACGCCTGCCTTTGGGTCACCGGCCAGGAACAGTGCTCGCTGCCGGGCAATATCAGCCTTCACCCGATTGGCCTGAAAATCAGCGTTGTTTTTGTCTTCATCAAGTGCCTGCATCGTCAGCAGGCCGGCGATACCCACCAACCCAAAAACAAGCGAACATGCCAGGAAATGGGCGAGTTTGCCCGGCAAAACGCGACCCAGCAGCGGAAAGGCCATGAGGGCGGCAACGATCGCACCCGGCACGATAATCGCACCGATGATTTCGTTTTCACCCGCAAATGCCGGGTTTTTCAGGAGCTGGAAAAGGCTCAGGAAGTACCATTCCGGGCGTGCAGGATAATCGCTTGAACTTGGCTCGGCCGGAGCATCCAGCGGAGCACCCCGCTCAGCAATCGCGAAAAACGCCACCACGCCCACCACGGCACAGCTTGCCAGGGCATCCATGAAGACCTGCTTTGGCCAGAAGGGCTCGGAACCGGTTGCATTCTTCGGGGCAGTCACACCATGCCGCCGGAAAACGGCAATGTGCGCGGCCAAAGTCATGACCAGCAGGCCCGGCAGCACGCCCACATGAAGCCCGAAAAAGCGAGTCAGGGTCTGGTTGCCATATTCGCTGCCGCCCACAACCACCTTCTGCACTTCAGCACCCACAAGGGGGGTGATACCCATAATGTTCGTGGCAACCTTCGTGGCCCAGTAACCCTTTTGGTCCCAAGGCAATAAGTAGCCCGTCAGGCTGAAGCCGAGCGTGATAAAGAGCAGCACCATGCCCAGCCACCAGTTGACTTCCCGCGGGGCCCGATAAGCTCCGGCAATAAGCACTTGAAGCAGGTGCAGAAAGAGCAGCACCACCATGGCCTGGGCGCCAAAATGGTGAAGGCCGCGGATAAACCATCCGCCCACCATTTCGTAGCTGATGTAATAAACGGAACCCCATGCAGTTGATGAACTTGGGCTGTAGGCTGTCATCAAAAGCACGCCGGTCACGAGCTGCAACATGAACGCAGTGGTTACGGCAGAACCAAAGACATACCGCCAGCGGGCGCCGCCCTTGACAGGTTCGTCGAGGGTTTCGTGCAGCAGGTGCTTATAGCCGGTGCGGTCGTCAAGCCAGTCGGAAAGTTGCTTAAGCAAGGGGGGTCTTCTCCGGTATGGCGGTGCGGAATCTGAGGAATTTCACGCGAATTTCAGGGTCTTCGGCGGCTGAAAGCTTCACTTCCAGCGTGTCCATACCCCGGGGCGGAACGGCGTTTTTCGGCTTGCCGTCAAATTCAAAAGTGCTGGTGTGGCAAGGGCAGAAGAAGGTCTTGCCCTCGGGGCCCAGGCTCACCGCGCAGCCCAGGTGCGGGCATTCGGCGGAAAAAGCCGTCACTTCCCTGCCCTTGCGAATCATCCAGACCGAGCCAATGGGCTCTTCGGGATACTGTACCCAGGCGTCCTTGGTCTTGCCCAGCACGGGAAAGACCTTCGGCACACCCTCTTCCAGGTCGGAAAGCTTGCCGAGCATCTGAAAGCCATCGGCACCTGATTCGTCAGCACCGGCTGATTTCGTTTTGAGCACTGGCGAAAGTATAAAAGCGACGCCCGGAATGGCGAGCACGGCACCAATAACCGAACCAAGCACCACACTGGCAACAGCATGGAAGGTTCGGCGCGAGGGCGGGGCGTGATGTTCTTCGGCTGGGGACTGGCCCACTTTTATGCCTCCCGAAGTGTGCGATGGAAATTCGTGTGAACGAATTGCACCAAAGCAATCCGTTCACTGACATGGCCAGCGGCCATTGAGGTGGGAACCTGATCCGGCACGGGCAAACCCATGACTCTATTACGTTCTACCAAGCTTAACCAGAAAATGCTATAACATATTCTTTTGTACACTTTACGACTTTTAGATTCTATTATCCATAATAATTGCAATGATGGTTCGAAATGGAAAATCTGATTTTTCGCCCAGTCACCGAATCTGCAGCAAATCAGGCGCGTTTGAATTCGTTGCTTAGCACGGCAAGAACATTGGGTAGTTCTGTGTCAAAAAATCGCCCCGGATGGCACAGGCAACACGTCACACACTTAGCGAGGGCTTGCCGCCAGCGATCGGGCCGATTATTTTAGAACGAACCTGCCAGCAGAAAACCTGCCTGACAATGACAAACACACCGCAATCATCAATGATTTTCAGGGAGCAGAAGCCATGAAACGTCGCACTTTTGGCCTGTCACTACTGGGTGGCCTGCTGGCCGGACGATTCGGCGCACGCCAGTTGGCTGCCGCGCCTGATACAGCCCAGATCAGCAAATGGCTGACCACGCCTGTTCTTGATAAAGACATCGCCATAGACGAAGTGCGAGCCTACTGCGCCAAGAAAATTCCCCGAATGCCTGCCCTTGGCAAGCCGGAAGACTGGACGAAATTCGCGGCCGAGCATCGGAAGAAGGTTCACGATAACGTACTTTTCAAGGGTGCTGCGGCGGGCTGGCGCGATGCCAAGGGGCTGAAGTTCGAACGTGTTGGCACCCTATCCACAGGCGGTGGCTATCTGCTGACCCAGGTTCGTTTTGAAGCCCTGCCCGGCCAGTGGATTCCTGCCATGCTTTATGAACCGGCGGGCCTGGGCGACGGGAAAGTGCCGGTGCATCTGGCTGTGAACGGGCACGATGCCAAAGGCTATGCCGCCCCTTACAAGCAGGAGAGGTGTGTGCATCTGGCCCGGAATGGCGTGATCAGCCTTTCGCTGGAATGGTATGGCATGGGGCAGTTCCGCACGCCGGAGTATCTGCACCCGATGATCAACACAATCGACCTGACGGGCACTTCAGGCATCGCCACGCATTTTCTCGCCATGAAACGCGGAATTGACGTGCTGCAGGGACTGCCTAATGCCGACCCGGCCAAGGTGGTTGTCTCAGGGCTTTCGGGCGGCGGCTGGCAGACGATTTTCATTTCAAGCCTTGACCCCCGGGTGACTCTGGCCAACCCTGTGGCTGGCTATTCAAGCTTCCTGACAAGGCTTGAACATGATATGGATCTGGGTGACAGCGAGCAGACGCCGACCGACCTGGCCACCGTGACCGACTATGCCATAATGACGGCAATAAGGGCCCCTCAGCCGACACTTTTGACATTCAACGCCAAAGACAATTGCTGCTTCCGGGCCGACCATGCCCTGCCCCCGCTGCTGGCCGCCGCCAAACCGGTTTACGACCAGCTGAAAGCCGGCGACAAGCTTGATACGCATGTCAATCAGGTTCCGGGCGACCACAACTTCCTGGAAGATAACCGCAAGGCCCTTTACCGCTTCATG
>JBJTRR010000985.1:0-1601 GCA_046076185.1 bacterium
TGTTTTTCGCTAAACTCGCTGGTCAACCGGTTTCGGGCATGGTTCGCCCGCTCATTCCGGGTGATTGTGGGTTTGAGATAGGCCAGATAAGCAAGCACATCAAAAAGATCACTGCTTTCTGCATCAATAATCCGCTGCATCTCATGCAACTGATCCTTGCCATATCCCTTTTCCTCCAATTTGTTGAGAAGCAGCTTTCGGCTCTCCGGGTTGCTCCACTGCTTTCTCAGCTCGTCTTCACTGCTGAAGATTTCCGGAATGATGCCGAACAAGCTTTCCATGAATTCCTGTGCGCTCATCGGCTTGCCGTCCGGGTGCCAGAATGTTGTCACCATCATGTGCTGAATGGTTCGTTCCTTGCCGTCGGCCAGCTTCACCCTGACACGCTTTCGCCGGTTTGTCTCACCCTCGCCTTGGCCCGGCTGGTCTCTCTGGCCACCCTGGTCACCTGTACCGCCGCCGTTTTCCGTAGTATCAACCTCGCCGTTTTCTGGCTCTGGTGGTAATGGCTCGCCGTCCCATTCCGGGTCCTGAAAATGCTCGTGCGCCTTCACAAAGTCATAAATCGTGAAATAATCCTTGCCGTCGTAAAGTCGCGTGCCCCGGCCAATAATCTGCTTGAATTAAATCATGTCATTCACGGGCCTCATTAAAACAATGTTCCGCACATTGCGGGCATCCACACCCGTTGAAAGTTTTTTTGATGTCGTCAATACCGTCGGAATCGACTTCTCGTTATTTTGAAAATCACGCAGAAACTGCTCGCCCGCTTCGCCGTCATCCGCCGTCACCCGCACACAATAATTTGGGTTTCGGCTGGTTTTTATCTGGTTCACCATGTCCCGCACCGCCAGCGCATGCTCCTGCGTGGCGCAAAATACAATCGTCTTTTCCCGCTGGTTGATCCGCTCCATGAACAGCCGCACCCGATACGCCTCGCGCTGCCTGATCTCAATAATCCGGTTAAAGTCCGACTCCCGGTATCGCCTGCCTTCCTCCACATCTCCCTCAATCAAGCGGTCGTCGGCCGTATAAACATATTCATCAAGCGTGGTTGAAATCTGGCGCACACGAAAAGGTGTCAGAAAACCATCGTTGATACCGTCTTTCAGTGAATAAATAAAAACCGGTTCACCAAAATAGGCGTAGGTGTCGGCGTTGGTTCGCCGTTTGGGGGTTGCTGTCAGGCCAAGTTGCACGGCCGGTTCAAAATATTCCATAATTTTTCGCCACGAGCTTTCATCGCTGGCGCCGCCACGGTGGCATTCGTCAATAATGATGAAATCAAAAAAATCGGGCGGGTATGCACCAAAATAGGGCGTGCCTTCCGGCCCGCTCATAAATGTCTGGAAGATCGTGAAGAAGATATTGCCATTTTTCGGCACCTGGCCGCGCCTTCGCACCTCGTCGGGGCTGATGCGCACCAGCGCCTCTTCGGCAAAATTTGAAAACGCATTATAAGCCTGGTTGGCCAGCGAGTTTCGGTCGGCCAGAAAGAGAATGCGCGGCCGGCGGTTGGGCTCGCCTGAAAGGTTCCACCGGCTTTGAAACAGCTTCCAGGCAATCTGGAAGGCGATTTCGGTTTTGCCCGTGCCGGTGGC
>JBJTRR010000986.1:0-7576 GCA_046076185.1 bacterium
GAACACGGCGATGATTGCCGAAGTGATTCAGGGAGCTGAATATGACGCCCGCGGCATGATGTGGTCAACCGTGATGGGCGGTTGTGCTTATGTCTGCCGGTTCACACCAAACGGTTCTCTTGATTATCTCAAGTTGCAGAATGGATACGACCAGATGCCCAATGCACCCGGGCTTTTCTGTGTGAACGAGCCGCAGTTGCCCTGCCAGCCGGGCAGCTCTGACAGCGACCAATTCGCAGGCTCGCGCAGTCGGCATCCAGGCGGAGTGAATGTTGCGTTCGCCGATGGATCTGTGCGGTTCGTCAAAAATTCAATTAACGGAATCACTTGGACGGCCCTGCATTCGATTCAGGCTGGCGAAGTTATTTCAGCCGATGCCTATTGATTTGAGCTGTGGGCCGAATTGATAAGGGATTTCCGAGTTGAACCATGCGGTTTTGCCGCATGGTTTTTTTATCATACGCCGAATCTGAAATCATCTGGCATGCCCGCATGCCTGCACAGCCTGTTTTGATTTTGCCCTTTGGCGGGCGTATTGTTAAAATAAGATTGACTGTTATTCGAACTGGCCTGCCGATTCATGATCAGGCGGCCATGTGGTTCGGGTGGCAGGGCGGCCATGATTCAAGGACCATTTCAAATGACCACGCACGAGAGCCCAATGAACCGTCAGAGCGACCGCTATGTCAAGATTTTCGATACCACTCTGCGTGATGGCGAACAATCGCCCGGCTGCAGCATGAATCATATCGAGAAGCTTGAATTTGCGAGGGCGCTGGCTCTACTGGGCGTGGATATTATTGAAGCCGGTTTTCCGATTGCCTCAAACGGTGATTTCGAGTCGGTCAGGGCGATTGCAACGGAAGTTGCAGGGTCGTCGATCTGTGGCCTGGCCCGATGCAACGAGCGCGACATTACCCGGGCGTGGGAAGCGCTGCAATATGCCCAGATGCCAAGAATACACGTTTTTCTGGCGACATCGGCGATTCATCGCGAGCACAAGCTGCGCATGACACGAGAGCAGATTATTGAGCGGGCTGTGCAGAGTGTCACGCTGGCGAAAAGCCTGTGTGCCGATATTGAATTTTCGCCTGAAGACGCGGCACGCACCGAGATAGACTTCCTCTGCGATGTGGTTGAGGCGGTGATTGCCGCCGGGGCAACCACTGTGAACATTCCTGACACGGTGGGCTATGCGACACCCTCGCACTATGCCGGCATTATTCGCACGCTGCGGCAGCGGGTTTCGAACATCAGCCAGGCGACAATCAGCGTGCATTGCCACGATGACCTGGGCATGGCTGTGGCCAACAGTCTGGCCGCCGTGGAAGAAGGTGCCCGGCAGGTGGAATGCACGATTAACGGCGTGGGCGAGCGGGCCGGTAATGCTGCCCTGGAAGAGATTGTGATGGCCCTGCGCACGCGGCACGATTATTTCAATCTTGAGACAAATATCAAAACAGGAAGGTTATATCCGACGAGCCGGCTTTTGACGTCGATCACCGGCATGGTGGTGCAGCGAAACAAGGCGATTGTCGGGCGAAATGCGTTTGCGCATGAGTCGGGGGTTCATCAGGATGGGATGCTCAAGGAGCGATCGACCTATGAAATCATGAGGCCCGAGGACGTGGGCGTGCCGAAGACCGACCTGGTGCTGGGCAAGCACTCGGGCCGGGCGGCGATCAAGGACAGGGCGGCCGAGCTGGGATATCACCTGAGCAACGAGCAGGTGGAGACGCTTTTTGTGGACTTCAAGGCCCTGGCCGACAAGAAGAAGGAAGTGTTTGACGAAGATCTGATTGTGCTTACAGAGAAGCATATTCACACGGAAACACCGGCCCTGTGGAAGCTGGAAAGCCTGCATGTGACAACGGGCATGAATGTATTGCCGACGGCGACAGTGGCCATTCGCCGGCCGGACGGGCATCTGGTTCAGGACGCCGCGATTGGCGATGGCCCGGTGGATGCCATTTTCAAGGCAGTTGAGCGGGTGACGGGCGTGCGTGCCGACCTGAAGGAATTTGTGGTGCGAAGCGTGACCGGCGGGAAAGATGCCCAGGGCGAGGTGAAGCTGGAACTTTCAGTGCAGACCGACGAACGGTCGTTCTCGGGCCGGGCGGCTTCAACAGATATTATTGAGGCATCGGCACTGGCATACCTGAACGCTGTTAATGCGATAGCCACGCGCCGCGACCGCCAGAGTGAAGTGATTGGCCGGCCAGGTGCCGGGGCATAACGCAGGGGGACATTCGGAAGGGTGGTCAGCAGGGCCACTCTTCTGGATTAAGTATCAATTTATATGTTGAATCAAAAATAGAATTCAATTGTCATCTGGCGTAAGCCAAGTCGCTTTGGCAACATCTCGCATCACGACGAGTCTGCCATGCCATTGCGAGTCGGAATATTCTGAAAGAGCTTGCATGACACGTTGGTGGATTCGATCCCGATTTGCCTGGCTTAAAAGTATAATCAGAATGCCGTGGTGGCGAGCCGTACGATATTGTGTGAAGCCTTTATCCGTAGTAATTAAAAGACGTTTTTCTTGCTGCGCAAGTGCCCATAATTCTGTATCACTGATTCCTTCAAACTCTGTTCCACGTATATCCAGTAGGTCATGCCCCAATTCCATGAGGGCTCGTAAGGTCATCAGTGGGATGTTTTCGTCAACCGCAATTTTCATGTCATGCTTGTTAACGAGGCCAGTGGAGTCACATGTTCTTCAGCCAAAGAGGCTGCATATTCCAGGCATGCGATAAGGTCATCACGCTCTAGTGATGGGTATTCCTCGAGAAGTATCTCAAAAGAATCACCATTTGCGAGCATTCGTAGAATTTGATGTACAGGAATACGCGTCTTCCGGATACAGGCCTGGCCATGACAGATTTTCGGGTCGATGCTGATTCGGCTAATCATTATCAATTCCTCCTAGGTCATTTTATACGATGCAGATGTTTTCGGCTATCTGAAATTGAGTGAAGCCTTGAAGGAATTATTGCCGAAAGCATATTGTAGAGTCTGATTGTCAGTAAAATATTCGTTTCAAGTTAAGATTAATATATGTGATAAAAGCAGAGTAAATTCCGAATAAAATACTATGCCGACGCCGGATTTATTCGGGTTTTCTTTTGAAATACAATATTGCTTTAATCATAGGCTTTTTGTATTTCAATCTCAGTAAAATCTATGTTGAAATACAATTCAATAGATGTTATCCGAATCAGACTTTCAAAGATTTAATTGGGCCATCAAGAGCAGCTTCAAGACGGATCATGGTTTCTACCATTTCTTTTTGGATTACAGGCCAGTCTGATTCGGGGTTCCGATATCCACCTGTTTGCAATTGGGCCTTAATGCGAGAGGCTCGCTTGTCGTTAAGCCGTTCCCAGGTTAAGGCACCGCCGAAGGCTGCTTCAATCGATTCTTTATTCGAATAAAGGTCGTCAAACAGTTTTTTGTTCTGCTCCTGATCGCCACGATCGATGTAAAGTTCGGCAAGACCAAATTCCTGAACAATCACATAATTAAAACTTAATCCACGGATTCCAGAACTGGCAGCAATCCAAGATTCTTCGCTTGGTTTTATATTTGCATGTCTTGTGTTTTTCACTTTTACTAGAGCGATTATTCCTTCCCAGAATTTTTTCCGTTCGTTGTATCGTTCTGCCTTTTTCTTTCGCTCCTGCTGCTCTTTTTCTCGAACTCTGACCTGATATTCCTGAGCTTCAGGCAAGGGGATGATCTGCTGAACGTCGATCAGCCTTATTTTGTCCTTCTGGTATGGTCGCAGACGAATGCAGCGGATATCAATATCCCTGTCACGAAGCCACAGCACGGCCGTGGTTAATTCCTTGCCGAAATCTTCAGAAACAAGCACGATGCGAACATCTTCGGCAAATGTTTCTGAATTCGGCTCTTCCCAGCCCAAATATTCCAGTATTCTTGATCGTGCTTCTTCTCCTGTCTGGCCAATGTCAGATAGAAATTTTGCATGGATCTGCTCTGCTCTTTCAAATGTCATGGTTGAAACCATGCTGGCATATCGAATAGCCTGTAATTCCATATGACCGCCATCCGAAGTGCGTTTTAACTCAATAACGACAAGATTTGCCATTTTGTCGATGGCCAGAAGGTCGATCCGGCGGCGACTGTCTTCCCAGTCCGAGAACTCCTCGGAAATCACATACAATTCCTCGCCAAGTACTTCAATCTGAGTTCTCAGAAGTCGTTGAAGGTCGTTGCGTTCCTTTACTCCAAGATTACTGAATGATGTTTGAGACAGGGCTTGAAATTCACTTTCCGACATCTCGTAAATTGCCATGATGTTTACCTCAATTCAAATGAAATATTACTTTTGTAAATTAAAGGCGGGCCCGGGTGAGCCCGCCATACGTTATCTTATAAAACGTGAATCACGCAAACGGGCGAAGGTGGTTGCCGTGGTCAAGGATGCGCGGCAGGTCGGTGCGGCCCATCAGGTATTCGTCGATACCGGCGGCGGCCTGGCGGCCTTCGGCGATGGCCCAGACGATCAGGCTTTGGCCGCGGGTCATGTCGCCGGCGGTGAAAACCTTGGCTACGCTGGTGGCTTTGGTGCGAGCGTCGGCCTTGACATTGCCGGCCCTGTCAAGCTCAACACCGAATTGTTCCACCAGCCTGTTTCGCTCGGGGCCGGTGAAGCCCATGGCTAGCAGAACGAGGTCGGCCGGATAGATTTTTTCACTGCCGGGCACATCGGCAAATGTCGGACGCCCATCGACCATTTTCATCTCAACCTGGTTGGTTTCCAGGGCTTTGACATGGCCATTGTCGTCGCCGATGAATCGCTTGGTGGCGATGGAGAAGACGCGCTCGCCGCCTTCTTCGTGGGCCTGGCTGGTGCGGAAGATATTGGCGTATTGCGGCCAGGGGTTCCAGTCAGAACGGGCTTCGGGCGGCCGCGGCACGATTTCAAACTGGTGAACGCTGCTGCAGCGGTGCCGGTGCACGGTGCCAAGGCAGTCGGCGCCGGTGTCTCCACCGCCAATGATGATGATGTGCTTGTCTTCCGTCCAGTTCAGGTCGTTGTCGGCCACAGAATCGCCGGCAACGCGGCGGTTCTGGTTTGGCAAAAAGTCCATGGCATATTCAATGCCGCGCAGGTCGCGGCCGGGGATTGGCAGATCACGCGGCTGGGTGGCGCCACAGCAAAGGCAGACGGCGTCGAACTCGGCCAGAATGGCTTCGGCCGAGATGTCGTAGCCTATGTTCACGCCGGCATTGAAGACAACGCCTTCGGCTTCCATCTGGTCCAGGCGGCGGTCGATATGGTGCTTTTCCATTTTGAAGTCGGGAATGCCATAGCGAAGGAGGCCGCCGATGCGGTCGGCTCGCTCAAAAACCGTCACTTCGTGCCCGGCGCGGCGAAGTTGCTGGGCGGCGGCCAAGCCGGCGGGGCCACTGCCGATAACGGCGACTTTCTTGCCGGTAAGCACCTTGGGCGGTTCGGGCCTGACCCAGCCTTCGGCCCAGGCTCGCTCAATGGTGGCGGCTTCGATAGTCTTGATGGCTACGGAGTCGTCGTTAATGCCCAGCACGCATGAGTTTTCACAGGGGGCAGGGCAAAGCTTGCCGGTGAATTCAGGAAAGTTATTAGTGGCGTGAAGCCGCTCAATGGCCGTCTGCCATTGGTTGCGATAGACAAGGTCGTTCCAGTCAGGGATCAGGTTGCCAAGCGGGCAGCCCTGATGGCAGAAGGGAATGCCGCAATCCATGCAGCGGGCACCCTGCGAGCGAAGTGTTTCGACCGGCAGGGGGTTATAGACTTCAAGGTAGTCGCTGAGACGGTCGAGAATTTCACGCCTTTGGGGGGTCTGGCGCGTCTGTTCCATAAATCCGGTTGGCTTGCCCATGGTCAGTTGATACTCCCGTAATGGCTTATCGGTTGTATGAATATTTATTGAGTGATCCGGCCGGACTGGCGGAAGACCGGCCCGATGATCAGGGTGGATCAGGCTTTGGCCCCGGCGAGGGCGGCTTCGGCCTTTTTGCGTTCAAGCAGAACGCGGCGGAAATCGACCGGCATGACCTTCACGAAATGGCGGTGGGTTGTTTCCCAGTCGGCCAGGATTTTCTGGGCCACGTCGCTGCCGGTGAGGCTGGAGTGCTGGCTGAGCAGCTCGCGAACGAGGTCTAGATCTTCCTTCTCGGTGAAGTTTTCAATTTCGACCATTTCCATATTGCATTTGGCCGGGAATTCGCGGGCCGGGTCGTAAATATAGGCCACACCGCCCGACATGCCTGCCGCGAAATTGCGGCCGGTGGCACCAATCACCAGGGCCACGCCGCCGGTCATGTATTCGCAGCCGTGGTCGCCCACGCCTTCGACAACCGCCATGGCGCCCGAGTTTCGCACGCAGAAGCGTTCGCCCGCCCGCCCCCGGAAGAAGGCCCGGCCACCTGTGGCACCATAAAGGGCCACGTTGCCAATGACAACATTTTCAGAGGGGTTGAAGCGAACGCCTGCCGGCGGGGCCACAATAAGCTTGCCGCCCGAGAGGCCCTTGCCGACATAGTCGTTGGCATCGCCTTCAAGCCGCATGCTGATGCCACGGGGCACGAAGGCACCAAAGCTTTGCCCGGCCGAGCCCGAGAAGTGAATTTTGATGGTGTCTTCCGGCAGGCCCGGGCCGCCGTATTTGCGGGTGACTTCGCTGCCGAGAATGGTGCCCACGGTGCGATTGATATTGCTGATGGGGATGTTGATCTGCACGGCTTCGCCCGAGGCAAGGGCAGGGGCGGCGAGCTTGAGAAGCTGCTGGTCAAGGGCACGGTCAAGGCCATGATCCTGCTCGCGGGTGCGGTGCAGGGCGACATCGGGGCTGACGGGCGGCTTGTAGAAGATCTTGGTGAAGTCGAGACCCTTGGCACGATAGTGGCTGATGGCTTTACGCATGTCGAGCAGTTCGGAATGGCCGATCATTTCTTCCATGGTGCGGAAGCCGAGCTGGGCCATGAGTTCGCGCACTTCTTCAGCCACGAACTTGAAGAAATTGACGACATGTTCGGCCCGGCCGGCAAATTTGGCACGCAGCTTCTCGTTCTGGGTGGCGATGCCCACGGGGCAGGTGCCCAGGTGGCAGACACGCATCATGATACAGCCCATGACAACCAGCGGAGCGGTGGCGAAGCCGAATTCTTCAGCACCCAGAAGGGCGGCAACGACAACGTCGCGGCCGGTCTTCATCTGGCCATCAGCCTGAACGACGATGCGATTGCGAAGGCCGTTCAAAACGAGTGTCTGCTGGGTTTCAGCCAGGCCAAGTTCCCACGGCACGCCGGCGTGCTTGATGGAAGTGATGGGGCTGGCGCCAGTGCCGCCGTCGAAGCCGGAGATCAGGACGACGTCGGAATGGGCCTTGGCCACACCGGCGGCAACGGTGCCGACACCGACTTCAGCGACGAGCTTGACGCTGATGCGGGCGCGGGGGTTGCCGTTTTTGAGGTCGTGAATGAGCTGCTTGAGGTCTTCAATTGAGTAGATGTCGTGGTGTGGCGGCGGGCTGATCAGGCCCACGCCTGGCGTGGTGTGCCGCACCTT
>JBJTRR010000987.1:0-8006 GCA_046076185.1 bacterium
GCTGGCCTGGCCATGAGCCTTGTGACCGAAGGCACAGCCAAGCGCGACACTCAGCAATTGGCAAGTGAGCTATCCATGATCGGTGCCGACCTGAATGCCGGCGGTGGGCTGGAATCAAGCAGCATGTCAGTCACTACTCTGACAAAGCACACCGATAAAGCCATGGACATATTCTCGGATGTCCTTTTTAACGCCAGCTTCCCTGAAAAAGAACTCAATCGCCTGAAACTTCAGCGTCTGTCGGCCCTGGCCCGCAAGTTTGACAGTGCCGACGGCATCGCCGGCGACGTCTTCCCCAAACTGTTGTACGGCGAAAAGCACCCCTATGGTCGTGACAACGATGGCAATCTGGCCACCATTCGCGGCATCACCACCGACTCGGCCAGGGCCCACTTTAAAAAGCTGTTCAATCCGGCAAATGTCTCGGTGATTGTCGTTGGCGATATCACCCCTGAGGGGGCCGTAGCCCTTCTCGATAAAAACCTTGGACAATGGTCTGGCGGCGAAGCAATAAAACTTGATATTCCTGCCCCATCGCCTGACAAAAAGCCGGGTATGTATCTGGTGAATAAAGCCGCCGCCGCACAAAGCATCATTTCAGCCGGGCTTGTGGGCGTGCCACGCAGCACCCCCGACTACTTCCCCCTGGTTGTCATGAACGCCGTTTTGGGCGGTCAGTTTTCAAGTCGCCTGAACCTGAACCTGCGTGAAGAAAAGGGCTACACCTATGGTGCCCGCTCTTCATTTGCCTTCAATCAGGGCCCTGGGCCATTCTCAGCCGGTGCCAGCGTGCAAACGGCCGTGACCAAGGAATCGATTGTTGAAACCGTCAAGGAGCTGACTGAGATTACCGGCAAAAGGCCCGTCTCTGACAAAGAACTGGCCTTCGCCAAAGATCGCCTGATCAAAGGCTTCCCTGGCCGGTTTGACACAACTTTCGCCATGGCTGGTGCTCTCTCAGACCTGATCAGGTTTAACTTGCCCGACGATTATTTCCTGACATATCAATCAAAGATTGAGTCGATCACGGCCGATGCCGTGAACAATGTCGCGAAAAAGTATCTGCCATTTGACAAAATGATAATACTGGTCGTCGGTGACGAGTCGAAAGTCAAGGAAGGCCTCAAGTCTCTGCCTTATGGCGCAAACCTGGAAGTGCTTGATGTCAAGCCGCCAGTGCCGGCCATGGGTGGGCCTGGTGGCCCTGGCGGGCGTCGTGGCGGGGCCGCACCTGCCCCCGCCCAGCGCAAGGCTGACGATAAATAACAACCAAGCTCTCTTTCGTATGTCAGAGAGCCAAACTTTGTCAAACACCCCGGTTTCAAAACCGGGGTGTTTCTATTTACACTGTGCTTTTACTGATACCGGATGACACCACAGGTTCTGTACAACACCTAAGCCAATGAAAAATAGAGGCTTAGGTGTAACCACAAGAATTTAAGGTTGCAGGCCGGTATCAGGAAAAGAGTTTTCGAATCGGAACGCCGCCCTCGGTGATGGGCACCGGGCGATCACCGGCCTTAAGTTCAATTCGGGGCGAGATACCCATTGCGGCCAGAATGGTGGCATGATAGTCGGGCACGCTCACGGGTTCATCAACAATGGTTTTGGCCAGTTCGTCGGTCGTGCCCACCACCTGGCCGGTTTTCAGGCCACCGCCCGCCATAATCACGCTGAATGCGGTGGATTGATGACCACGACCGCCACCTGCATCGAATTCGGCAGGCCGGCCAAATTCCGTGCCAAGGGCAATCAGGGTGTCATCCAGCCGGCCTCGCCGTTCCAGGTCGTCAATCAGACCAGCAATGGCGTTATCAAGCTCCTGAATCAGCACATGCTGCTTCTTCTGGCCATCGTTATGGGTGTCCCAGCCTGTGCCATTGATAAAGTTCAGGTTATGCGAAACTTCAACAAATCGTACGCCTGATTCCACCAGTCGCCGGGCTAGCAGACACCTTTGGCCAAATTCGCCGCCATACGAGACTCTCAGGCTGTCAGGTTCGGTCTCCAGATGAAATATCTTTGCAAATTCATCGCCTGCAAGCCTTTGCGTTTCACGACTCACGGACACATAGTCTGCCAGGGTAATGTCGCCCCGGGTTCCTGCCAGGCCGGTCGTCTGCATCCGGTCAAGCAGCATTTCGCGGCGGCGACGGCGATCAGAACCCAGATCTTTGGGTGCACTCAGCCCGGCCGGGCCGGCTTTGGTGTCTGTCAGATAGACATAACCAGACTTCGAACCCAGAAAGCCCGGCCCCCGGCTGATATTCGGATAGCCAATGAGAATATAGGCAGGAACGTTCGGCGAACCGGCCCCAAGTCGGTGTGCCACGGTCGAGCCGATCGAAGGGTAAACCACAGTTTCGCTGGTGGCACGCCCTGTGTGCACGATGTTCGTCGCGGCGGCATGCTCGTCAATCACCCGATGGTTCAGTGTTCGCACCAGCACGCAGCGGTCAAGCAGTTTTGCGGTTCTTGGCAGATATTCGCAAAGCTGAACCCCTGAAATTGCAGTGTCAATCGATTTGTATGCCGAGCCGGCTTTTTTCTTCAGGTCGCCCTGCCGCTTTGGGTCGAATGTGTCAATCTGTGCTGCACCACCGCCAAGCCACAGAAAAATGCACGATTTTGCTTTGCCAAGCACTTCCCCGGCAAGCGGCTTCTCAGCCGCCCCCAGAAGCCCCGGCACGGCCAGCGCTGATGCAGAAACTCGTGCCGAAATGTGCATAAACCGGCGTCGGTCAATCAGTCGGTTGTTGTTATGCTCCACGGCCCGGCTCCTTTTCATTGGTCAATGAATGAATTATGACACACATCAGGGGATAAAGAGAAAATCAGTGCTGTTAAACAGGGCCCAAGCCCAGTCTTCATAGGTTTCGCGAAAGTCGGCCGACAGTCGCTGTGTCGGCGGGTCGCCCGCACGCACCAAAACCTCTTCCTCAAGCTGAATTTCCGTCGCCCGCGGCGAAAGATGATTCGACCAGCTCACCCTCTGCCGGTGGCTTCTGGGTGGTTTTGCTACTGTTCTGGCACCTGCAACCAGCCGATTTTCAAACACCGGCCCGAACAATGTGCCGGCATCAGCCAGTTCCTGACGCGTAGCCGGTCGGCTCAGCACCTGCCTGATTGTCAAATCAGCCAGCTCATCAACTGACTTGCTCTGTAAGGCAATTTCAGTCAAACGGTTGTCATCCGACATCCGTGCAATTCTCGTATGCACCAGACCTGAGGCCAGAAGCCCCGGCTGAAGCGGCGTGACAGCACTTTCCCGCTGTGTGATGGGGTCCTGCCGCGTCGGCCGCCAGCCAAATGCCTGCATCAGGTCGGTAATCTCCGTAGCCGCCGGCAACCCCAATGCCGGCCGGTCGCGTTCGTTGGAAGGCGAAACCATTTCCCAGGCACGTCGCGGGTGCCCCATGTTCAGAAATTCCTTGGCCGGTCGCCGCCCTTCCGGGTCAAGGCTCAGCTCCTCACAGTCAAAACTCTTGCCGACGCTGGCAAACAGGCTGTCAATCAGCTGTTCGGAAGAAAGCCCGCGCCGGGCCGGGCCCAACTGCTCTTTTTCACCATCGGCCGGCACCACCACAGCCTGATAATAGGCACTGTTGAAAATCATTCGCTCAAGCCGTTTCAGGTCATAGCCGTTACGCATGAAGTCAAGGGCCAGGGCCTCCATCGCCTCAGGGAACCGTCGGGTTGATTTCACATCCCAGTCGTCAAGCGGTTCGACAAACGCCCGACCGGTTCGCACCGCCCAAACGCGGTTCACAAGCACCCTGGCAAACCGGTTATTTCCAGGCCACGTGATCAGGGTTGCCAGCCGGTCGCGTGAAGTGGCATCTTTCGGCATGATTTCAGCCGGCAGCGAATCTGGCCCGATCGAACCCAGGCTCCACCTCGGGGCCACTTCGTCGCCCGCTTCCAGGCTGATCGAAATCGCCGGTACTCGAGCCCCTGGGGCCACTGCCACCGTACTCGACTTCGGCACCGCCAAAGTCTTGCCCGCCAGCAATGCCGCCAGCTCGAAAAGGTCGGCCTGCTCGTAAGGATGCTTCGGCGCATCATGGCAGCGGGCACACTTCATTTCGCTTGCCATAAAGGCTTTGGCCAGAATATGTGCCTTGGCCGCCATCGGCGAATCGTTCTGGCTGGCCATCGAAAAACCGCCTGCAGCACCACCCAGAACCGAGCCATCCATGCGAATCAGTTGCGTCACCAGCCTGTCCATCGGAAGGTTGTCACGCAGCGACTCATGCAGAAAATAGCGGAACGGGCCTGTATTGTTCAGGGTCGGCTTCAATATACCCGGGTTTTCGGCCAGAACGTCCTGCCAGTAACCCACCCAGTTGTCGGCCCGACGCGGGTCGTCCAGTAACCGGTCAATCAGCTTTGCACGTCGATCCGCAGAAGGATCATTCAAAAAGGCAAGCTGCTCCGAAGGGGTCGGCGGAACTCCCACCGTATCCAGATAAATTCGGCGTAGAAACTGATAGTCATTTGTCGGTGGTGCCGGTTTACGCTCGGGTAAGGCCGCGGCAATCAGGCGGTTAAGCCGGGCGGGTGTCAGTTCCGTCAGGTCTTTCAGGCTCTGCCCCACATATCGCCGGGCGAAATCATGCCGATTTTTCCAGTAATCATCTTCTGATGCATAGGCTGACAATCGTCGCTGGCGGTTCAGCTCGGCCGTGCGATCCTCAGCCGCCAGACGATATGCTTTCCAGGCCGCATCGGTCAGCTCAATCGCTTGCGAGTCATCGGCCGACAAAAGTCGCGGCAGCCCGTCGCCGCCCGAACGCGGCAGAATGGCCACCATCAGTTCACCGGTCTCTGGCCGGGTGTTCTTGTCGCCAATCACGCTGGAGAGCTCGAAACGGTGGGCCCGGCCATCACTCTTCCAAACTATCCGCCTCTCCTGCGAATTGGTTTCAATCGCTTTCCAACGACGGTCGTCGGGCATGGCAACCGGCGGGACATCTTCATGCCCGCTGGCATTCGGCGAAATCGTGATCGTCTCAGCGACCCTGATTCCGTCAATCTTCAGAATCGACCTGGCCCGACTTCTTAATATGATCTCGTAAGTACCTGCCGGATAGATTTTATCAAGGCCTGATCGCACCAGAAACGGGGCCTTTCGATCAGAAAGTGCCCCCTTATTGACATACTTATTGGGCAGATTGACAAAAGCCATAGAGGGTGCCGACCATTGTTCGTCAGCCTTTTTGGCAAGCGGCAGGCCATCCCACGCGGCCGGCAGTGCCTCAAAGAGTTCGACAGTCACATCAGCACCTGACAATGTCTGGCTAATGTCAAAGCCTACGGCCCAAAGCAGGCAGGCAGAAAACATGAGCGGGCGAAGCGATGGTTTGAAGCTCATGGCAGAATCGATTCCTGTCAGGAAAGTTGCAGGGTGCAATCGGCAGGTTGCTTTGATTATCGGTTGTTATTCAAGCCGAGTCAATAAGGATCAATAAAAAGCCAGTGAACTCTAAAGGCCATCGATCCAGACATTTCCGTGATATTCGAAGACCCCTTATCCTGCCTGTGACAATCCGTTTCGTTTTTAATCTTAACCTATTACCATATATCATTTTACGAACCTACCAGAAACATGAATACCGATAGCTCTGGGCGAATGAACCGGCAATGAGGCACGAAAAAAACAGAAAATATCTGGAAGGCCTGAAACTTGAATGAATTTTCAATAAATTACATTAAAATATGTCAGTTGTAGTGATTAATCAAAACCTATTGACAGACCTTCCGCGCAGGCCCTGTTCGGGCGGGTTAATCTACGGGCTTTGGGCCGGGTCAGACGGTTATAGCGGGCGGTATCGGCTGGGCGGCCGGTGTGGCCGGGGCCGAACTTTTCGCCTTGTTGGCTGCTTCGGTCTGGTTAAGCTGGGCTTCGTTCATGAGTGCAACCCTTGCCACGGCCAGACACTGCAGAACTTCGGCAGGAACCAGGTGCCGGCCAAGCACGTTGTGAAACATGGTGGCATAGCTACATACCCGTGAAAACAGGTATTCGTTCTTGCAATTCTCTTCCAGATAGTTAAATAGATCAAACAGTTCCTCAAATGGCTTGCCATACTCAGGTTGCGCTGGTGGCTTGGGCAAAAAGAACTCCTTTTCCATCGTTGCCTCGCCAAGCATCGCAACCATCAGCTTCGACTGCTCATAGGTAATTTTCGTGAGCGTCGGGATGTTGGTAAGCGTCATAATATCCTTACCAAGCTTAATCTTATGGATATATTCGGTTTGCCCTTCGCGCTCGGTTGGCTCGTAAAGCCACTGCATCAGCACGCCCTTCCCGTTTACGCGAAGCTCGGGGAATCGCGGCGGAAGTTTCTTGTCAGGTTCAGGCTGTGGTTGCGGGTTTGTCCTCCATAGGGCTTGCCGCAAATGGGTCGCAACTTCTTCCTGCGTTTCGCGCTTCTGGGCCGATTGGGCTTCCTGCTTTTTCTTTTCTAAGTCGCTGGCCCTCAAGCGTTTGTCAATCAACATGCGAAGCTTGTTCGTCAGCCGGTCGAAGCGGTTGGCATTGGAAAGAGCATAGCGCTGCATCAGCCTCAGGTTCTGGCTTCGTTCCTTGTCAACCAGCACCATGCCCATGTTCAGGCGGATCTGGCTTTCGACATGTAACGCTTGATCAGCATTGAGCTTATCGAGCCTTGCCCGATATTTCTCAACCTGTGATTTGACCAAACCCACGAGCATTTTCCAGGCGTCCTGCCCCTGGGGCATGGCTTTGATCTGGGGCTCGAGGTGTTCCCTGACGTATTTAACTTCTTCGTGGGTGAGCATTTCGAACCAGATTCGCCGGCTTCTTTCGCTGTCGTCGTGCGAGTTGAGAAAGAGGCCGAGGTAGTGCAGGCCCTCGGGGGTGATCTGGTTCGGCTTGTGGCTGGAACCGATGCACGAGAGGATCAGGAAAAGTTGCTTTATCCTCAGTTCTGGCTTGGGCTTAGTCATTTGGGTCAGGGCGTCGTGCCAGAGGCTGAGGAATCGCTGGACACCGCGGGTGGAGTCGTTCATTTCCTGATAATGAGCGGCGGGATCATTGCGGAAGTCGGCGTAGAGTTTTTCGTAGGCGGCTTTTTCCTGCTGCTCAATGATTGTGGGGGCCAGGCGGGTTTCTTCGTCCATCGATTCGTTGATGAGGCGATAGGCCCGGTCAGACAGGGTGCGGCTGAAGGCCATGTCGCCAATGAGCATTAACTCATCGTCGGTGCTGGGTTTAAACGTGCTGATGAGCTGTTCATGAATCTCCTCGTAATTCTGATTTTCGTCGGCCGGTAGTTGGAGCCGACTGGTCAGGCCATGTTTCATGGCGTTCTGGCTGGGGGTGGCAGGCATTTTTTCACTTTCTCAGAAAACGGTGTGCATACGGGGCCCGTTAACTACAGAGTGGGAGATATCCTGTTTATCAGACTGTTGTGGTTAAGAAGTTCAAATAAAACGTACTTTGATTCATTAATAAGCATCGACAAAGTGGGGTGGGAAGGGCTAGGAAAAGTGATTCAGTTGGCGAAAGACGAACGATTATGCGGGTTATCTGGTTTGGGTAAATACGAGTGACGGCGATGTTTTGGCTTTGGCGTTTGTAAATTTTAATGGGAAGATTCTCACGCAAAGCCGCCAAGACGCAAAGGTTTTGATACTTGGAGGGAAATCATTTTCTCACAGAGGCACAAAGTTATGGAGAAGACAGGTAAGCAATTTGATTCAATAATCTGTATTTCTTTGCGTCTTGGCGGCTTTGCGTGAGATCTGGTTCAGGATTTAAATTTTTAGGTTTGAATGGCGGTCAGGATGACCGCCCTCCGTTGATTTTTTCTCAGTGAACTCTGTGTCCTCTGTGGTTAATTATATAAAAATATTATCATATAATATAATTGCCCTCAAAACCCCATAACCTGCGCTTTGGCGTCTTTGCGTGAGAATATTCTTTCGCATGGTCGAGCCTGAACGCATTAACAAGCCAAAAGCTTCAGCGAAGGCCATTA
>JBJTRR010000988.1:0-1405 GCA_046076185.1 bacterium
TTTCTTTTTTTCTTATGTTGTTTTTATGATTCACGCGTCTCATTATCAATGCTTTAATTATTACCTAGTAAGTCAAACTGAAATAAACACTTACAAAAACACCCCAAGATGTCTTGGGGCGTTCTCAATTCATTTGATTGATGATTTTATGCACGCAAATGTGCAGGCCAGACAGTCGTGCCGTATATGGCTGTTGCACCCAGTTGCTCTTCAATGCGAAGCAGCTGATTATACTTTGCAACACGATCGGAACGACTGGCCGAACCTGTTTTTATCTGGCCGCAATTCGTTCCTACCGCTATATCTGCGATCGTCGAGTCTTCGGTTTCACCGGATCGGTGAGAGAGCACCGCCGTATAACCATTACGCTGTGCCATCTGAACAGCTTCAAGTGTTTCTGTCAGAGTTCCAATCTGATTGACTTTCACCAGAATGCTTGTTGCAGCATTTTTGGTGATACCTTCTGCCAATCGCACGGGATTGGTCACAAAGAAGTCGTCGCCCACGATTTGAACGCGTTCGCCGAGCCGTTTGGTGATTTCGACATAGCCAGACCAGTCATCCTGATCAAGCGGATCCTCGATCGAAATGATCGGATAACGCTCGCACCATCCGGAAAACAGGTCAATCATGTCAGAAGCACTGAAGAGCTTATCAGGGTTCGACTTCCAGAACTTATAACCTTTTTTGCCACCTTCGTCGAACAGTTCCGAGCTGGCACAGTCGAGTGCAATTGCAAAATCAGCACCCCGGCCGGCCTTATAGCCCGCTTTGTCAATCGATTCCATGATATATTTCAGGGCTTCCTCGTTATCAAGGTTTGGTGCAAAGCCGCCTTCGTCACCCACGGCCGTGTTATGCCCAGCCTTTTTCAGAACACTTTTCAGTGTGTGAAAAACTTCAGCCACCTGGCGAATACCTTCTGAGAAACTCTTGGCACCCACGGGCATGACCATGAATTCCTGAAAGTCGATTTTGTTGTCAGCGTGCTTACCGCCATTAATGATATTGGCCATGGGCACAGGCAGAACACTTGCATTCGGGCCGCCCAGATACTTGAACAGCGGCAACCCGGTGGCTTGTGCGGCCGCCCTGGCTGTGGCCAAACTGATACCCAAAATTGCGTTGGCACCAAGCCTGCCTTTATTTGCTGTTCCATCAGCAGCGATCATTGCATGGTCAACGCCTGCCTGGTCGGTAGCATCCAGGCCAATCACTGCGCGTGCCAATTCACCATTGGCATGTTCAACGGCTTTCAAAACACCTTTGCCCAGGTATTTTGATTTGTCGCCGTCACGCATTTCAACAGCTTCATAGGCACCTGTTGAAGCACCTGAAGGAACGGCGGCACGACCTGATGCACCTGACTCAAGTTGAACGTCCACCTCAACAGTTGGGTTGCCAC
>JBJTRR010000989.1:0-2682 GCA_046076185.1 bacterium
GGCCTCTTCGCCCGCTGTAAGACCAATAACGACACCAATCACGATGGATAGAAAATATATTGCGATTGAATCGAGAAAACAGTTCAGAAAACGATTGGTCCAGGTAGTAGGATCCAGCCGTCGCCGTGTTCCAAATTGCAGGGCACCCCGACTGGATTCGACTGGGGCGGAATAAGGATTGTTGGGATCATTGCTCATCATCATAACCTCTCTTTTCGAAGAACTACCATCTAACTAGCTCTTGAAAATTTAATCGATCGGTTCTGAGGTGTCGAGAACTTTCTCATCAACAATTCGCACGGCGAGCTGAAAGGCCTGCAAGAAGCGTTCATAGCTGGCCCGGCTTATCATGGAAGGGGCTTTGAAGCGGATATGCTTGCCTTCGTCGGTATCCCACAGGGCCAGATCAATCCGGACTTCATTTTCGCCATTGGCTTTGGCGGAATGATTGCGGGCCAATGCATATTCGGCATGGCGGAAGGTGGTTTCAGCTTCGGGCTCGGCTGCTGCACGTGAGGAACGCGAAGCCGGCTTGACGGATGTCAGTTTCGGGCTGACGAGCATGGCCGCCTCGCCTGCTGATTCATCGACAAGGCGATTTTCCAGCAGGATACCGGCATATTTGATCGACGCAAAGAAGGCTTCGGCCGCGATGGAACGGGCCACGGCGGTGATGTGATGCTTGTGCATCAGCAGGTTGCCGAGAATATCCGGCTCGGGCAGGCGTTTGCCGGCATAGCTGCGCAGGAGTTCAGCGTAAAGCGGGGGCGACTGGCACGCCTGGCGCAGCAGGGTTGGGATTTCATCCGGGTCCATCGGGTGAATGATGCGTCGGGCAAGCTGCGAAAGCGTGTGGTTCTGGTCAGAAAGATCAATCAGGCCAAATTGGCGGGCCGAGCTTAATCGACCGGAAAACGTGTTTGTCTTTACGTTGCGATAGCCCATGGCCGAGGCGATTTGGGCCGAATTCAGGCCGTCCACGCCCAGTTCGTCGATCTGGCGGCAGAAATTAATGGCATCATCAAGTGTCGTAGATGGGTAGCGGGCACTTCGCTCACGCCTTGATCCGCCCGCCTGTTCGCCCTGCTCCGTTGTCATGGCTTTTGCCTCCGGCTTGTCAATCCCTTTGATTTATGCTTCACTCAGTAAATTATCATCATATTATGAAATAAAACGGAAGCACGCGAGAGGATTTTACGCTTTTTACGTCTATTTTGGTGCGTAACCGGAAAGATATGATCCGCCGCTGATTTTCAGGCGATTGCCGGAAGATGATTTTTGGGGCATCGCGACGTTTGAGCGATTTTTCAGAAGTACGGGCGGGCCGTCAAGCCGGGTGGCGATCAGGTCGGTTTTGCCATCGTTGTCCAAATCTGCCGCCAGAAGGCCTCTGCCCAGCATTTTCATGTCGCTTACTGGATTGCATTTCGCAGGCACTGGAAGGAAATTTCCCTGACGATCGACCGAGAGCATGGAAATTGGCATTTTCAGCGGTGTGCCAAGCCGTTCACGCGAGAGTACGTGCCCATTGGCCTGAACGACTTCGGGCAGGCCATCGCCGTCAAGATCTTCTGCTATCATGCCAAAACCATTGAAATTTCGGGTCGCCTGCTGAAGCCCTCTCGTGGTTGACCGATCAGCAAACACACCTCCTCTGATCGATTCAAAAAGCACAGTTCCCCGCCCATGAAAATTGGTTACCAGCAGCCCGATTGAATTTTGCTGATTGAAATGCAATGCTGCCACGCCCATGCCGGCAAGCGGTTCGCCGCCGGCGGCAAAGGCAACCTGCCGCGAAACGGCTTCTTCTGTAAATTGGCCATTTGCATTTTGAATCCAGAGATGGTTGGCTGTGCCATCGTTGGCGACAAAGAGATCCAGCAGATTGTCGGCATTACAGTCAAATGCAATCACTCCCAAGGCCCGTGCCGGGTCGGCTTTGGTCAAACCTGACTGCGCTGTGACATCAGTAAACTTGCCGCCACCATCGCCGAAATACAATCGATCAGGCACGGCTGGGAAATCTTCGGGCCCGCAGTAATCGCGGCGGCCATCAGGGGCAGCACAAAACGGTGCTTTGGCAGCGTCGTAGTCAAGATAACCACCGACGAATAAATCAGGGTGGCCATCGCGATTGAAATCGGCCCAGACGGCGGCGGTTGACCATGCCGGCGGCTTGCCTGGCAACTGACGAGTGACGTCCTTAAATTTCCAGTCGCCCAGGTTCTGATAAAGCCGCCAGTCGCGCCAGCCTGTGACCAGAAGATCAATCTTGCCATCATGATTGAAATCTGCCGGCCAGGCACCCATCGCGTAAGATGGGCCCGGCGATGATGGAATTTCAAGACGTTTGAATTGCATTTCGCCCAGGTTTTGATAGAACTGGCAGTGAGGGTCAGCGTTGGGCTGGCCGGGTTTTAATTCGTCTGATGTGATGGGCCCGCCCTGGCAGAAAAACAGGTCTAGCAGGCCATCGTTGTTGAAATCAGCTACGGCCATGCCTCCGCCCATGATTTCAGGCAGGTCGAACCGGCCCCGGCTACCGTCAAAGTAAATGAAATCAAGGCCTGATTTTGCTGGATCTATTTGAATGAGTTGCAGTGCCTCGCCAGAGATCAATGAGTTTACAGGCAATTGAAATGCAATCAATAGTGTGAGAAATGCAATAGATTTCAAGGCGGG
>JBJTRR010000990.1:0-1632 GCA_046076185.1 bacterium
GTTTAGGTTAGATAATTTTTTGCTGGAGTTGTAGTGAAATTTTTCGTTTAACCTAACATTTAACAATTGCCTTTTGGTCGGTGTTAAGTGGAGTGTTCTGTATTATTTCTATCACGTAAAGGGTATAATTTAGATAATAATGTGAGTAATAGTTAAAACAACTGTAGCTTTATATTTACCATAACCCTGATTTACTGATTGTACAGCATCAATAAATTGGCTATATATCGGCATTGCTAATACGCAGAATTATACGAGATATGTATAGAAATGTAAATAAATAGGATAATAATATTAGGGTTACCTGAAAGTATGTTGTTCCTACAGAAACGTTGGAATTTACAATGTAATTTTTAGATATTAGTTTATCTTGACATGAATATCGGCCGGGTGATCAGACACCTGAAAGAGACCGGTAAATATGATAATACGCTGATTATTTTTACTTCGGATAATGGTGGATATCTTGGCGATAAAAATGGACGCAATGGGGCTGTGACATCAAATGCACCTTTGCGTAGCGGCAAGGGCTCGCTTTATGAAGGCGGTATCCGGGTGCCGTTGATATTGAAACCACCGGGCGGCCAGAAATTGCGACCGGTCATCAATGATCGTGTTGTATCTTGCGATCTGCATGAAACCATTTTACATTACGCCAGCATCGGAAATGAAAACCAAAATGGTGATGGCGTTGATTTATCGGAATTGATAACAGGTCAAATGCAATCGCTGAAAGACCGGCCACTTTTCTTTCATTACCCGCATTATTATGAAACAACCACGCCAGTATCGGCCGTGATCGATCAGAATCATAAACTGATTCATTATGATGAAACCGGTGAATGGGAATTGTATAACCTTTTCAATGATCCATCGGAAAAGCAAAATCTCATTCATCAGAAAAATACAACAGCCAGCGTGTTGAAACAAAAACTTGAGCAGTGGAAAAAGGCAATAAATGCCCGGCAGCCGAAGCTTAACCCGACCTTCAGGAGCAAATCATGAAACTCCGTATTTTTTATCTTATACTACTTCTGCAAGGGTTGAATTTCAATGTTCATGCCGCCCGCAAACCGAACGTCATTTTTATTCTGGCCGATGATCTTGGGCGCAACGATATTTCATTTTACGGCAAGGGGACGAACGGGGTCAGAACGCCACATATCGACGGCATTTTCCGTGAGGGTGTGAGTTTCACGAATTTTTATTCCAATTCGCCTGTCTGTTCGCCCACCCGGGCCGCTTTAATGACGGGGCTCTACCCGGACCACGCCGGCGTTCCGGGTGTGATTCGACAAAACCCGGCCGATAGCTGGGGTTATCTTCGGACTGACGTAAATCTTTTACCTGCCGAATTGAAATCTCAAGGATATTCAACCAGTATTGTCGGCAAATGGCATCTCGGCCTGGAATCGCCCAACCTCCCCAACGATCGTGGATTTGATCATTTTCACGGCTTTCTCGGCGATATGATGGACAGTTATTACACTCATCTGAGGGGCAATAAAAACTGGATGAGGCTCAATCGCGATGAAATTGATCCGCAAGGCCACGCCACCGATATTTTCACACGCTGGGCCGTTAGTGTTATTGAAAAAGAGGAGAAATCTGAAAAACCGTTTTTTCTGTATC
>JBJTRR010000991.1:0-4634 GCA_046076185.1 bacterium
ATATTCACCAGAGATAGTGGCTGGAATCACACGACTTACGACAGTAGAAATAGAGACGCTGGCCCGCGAACTGGCGACAACGCAGCCTTCGCTGATTCGCCTGAATTATGGTCTTCAGCGACATTTTGGCGGTGGCATGGCTGTGCGCACGATTGCCTGCCTGCCGGCGGTGACCGGTGCATGGCGACACCCTGGCGGCGGGGCCCTGCTCTCGACATCAGGCACTTATGATTTCAATATGGCGGGGCTGACCCGGCCCGAGCTTGTTCCGGCAGGCACACGCACGGTGAATATGAATCAGCTGGCCGAGGCTTTGGCTGGAGAATTGCCGGGCCCACCGGTGATGGGGCTTTATGTTTACAACTGTAATCCGGCGGCTGTGGCACCCAATCAGGCAAAAGTGCTTGAAGGATTGAAGAGAGAGGATCTTTTTACAGTTGTTCATGAGCTATTCATGACCGATTCAGCCGATTATGCCGACATTGTTCTGCCGGCCACTTCGCAGCTTGAACATGCTGACCTGCACGGCTCTTACGGGCACACTGAAGTGATGCTGAATTTTCAGTCGATTGAGCCGCTGGCCGAGGCGAGATCAAACAACGACGTTTTCAGGGCACTGGCGGCGGAAATGCAATTTGATGCTGAATTGTTTCCGAATGATGAAAAGCTGATGGAAATTGCATTAAGGGGCGGGCCGCATGTGCGAGAGATTTCTGTTGCATCGCTGAAGGAGAAGCCTTACCAGCGATTGCATTTGCCTGAGGTTCATATGCCTTATCAAATTGGTGGATTTCAAACGGAATCGGGCAAATGCGAAATTTACAGCGAGGCGATGAAACGGGCCGGGCTCGACCCCCTGCCCGCTTACACCCCACCGGCGGAAGACCCAATGAATTGCGTGGAATTGGCTGCGAAGTATCCGATTCAGATGGTGTCGCCACCCAAGGGCTCATTTCTTAATTCGACATTTGCCGGAAGCCTGTGGCATAGAAAACGTGCGGGTGAACCATCCCTTGAAATGGCGGATGAAGATGCAATGGCGAGAAAAATCAGGAATGGCGACTGGGTCGTTGTATTTAACGATCGTGGCAGGTTTCTGGCCAGAGCAGTCTTGAATCAAAGGGTTGGTTGCGGTGTCGCCTGTGCCCGTGGCATTCATTGGAACAAGCACAGCCCGGGTGGATCGGGGATTAATGCAACCACAAGTTCTGGCCTTTCTGACATGGGCGGCGGGGCCCTGTTTTTCGATAATCTTGTGGAAATTCGCAAGCCTTCGGCGGATGAATTATTGCAATTAGCCGTGAAAGAAATATAACGATGATCTTTTCAACCATAGAGAAATGGAAATCAATGATCATTGGGCCCCGGGGCCCGGAACATCATGTGATTGTCTATTCACGAATCGGCTGTGGCTGCTGCGACACGGCGATGGCTGAATTGAAAAAGGCTTCTGAAAAATATCATTTGAATATTGAATGTATTGATATTGATCAGGATGAGGAACTTGCCCGGAAATATGATCTTGAAGTGCCTGTTGTGGCCATTGACGGCAAAATTCGCTTCAAGGGCAAAATCAACCCGGTGCTGCTTGAAAGGCTTCTGAGACAGCCGATTGATTCACAAGACTGATGGCCATTTGAATTGCATTTTGAAAGTGATTTTTCATGGGACCGGCAGAATCAACCAGACCACCGCAACTTTTCCAGTCGCTTGCCGCAGACAAAGCACCGGCATGGGCAGCGCCGCTGATGGATTGCATTATGGCAGAGGCCGACGACCCGGCCAGCCGATATGCCACTTTGGCGACTGTTGACAACCTTGGGAGGCCGCATGCACGATATGTTGTGGTGAGAGGGGCGATGGGCTTTTTTCCCGCCGATTTCATTGTAGAAAATCGAATCAAGTGCAGCGACCTCTGGTTAGTGACCGATGCACGCAGCTGCAAGGCGAAGGAATTGCAGGCGAACAACGCGTCCGAGCTTTGCTGGTATTTTCGCAGGCTGCGTGTGCAGTTCAGGTTTTCAGGCATAACGCAAATTTATGGCGGCCTGGAATGCCCGATCAGAAATCAGGCCTGGAATGCGATTTCAGAAGCAGCACGGGTGCAATTTTACTGGCCTGAGCCAAAGGCCACGCGAGACCCGTTTCATGAATTTGAATTCACGGTATCAGAGCCGGCAAACAGGCCACCAGCCACATTTCTTGTGGTTCAGCTGGTGGTTGAGCAGGTGGACAGGCTGAGCCTGAGCGGCAACCCACAGAACAGGTATATCCACCAGTTGCCGGAAGATCAGCAGGAATTTATCAGGGAAGTGAACCCCTGACCATGTTTTACATCAGCCCGTGACGTTTCATGCGGCTTAGCATGGTGGTGCGTGGCAGGCCCAGCAGCCGGGCGGCCTTGCTGCGGTTACCGCCGGCTTCACGAAGGGCGTCGAGAAGCTGGATTCGCTCATATTCCAGGGCTTCCTGCTCTATTTCGTCGAGCGATTCAGGCGGTGGTTCGACACGTGTTCGAAGACCTGGAGCCAGGGCACGCTGGGAGGAGGTTCGACCGGTTCTGGGTTCGCCGGGGCTTTGCCGGCTGGCAGGGGAACCGGAATTGCCGCGAAGCGAAGCGGGAACAGAGCTTGCCCGACGAGGTTTTGACTGATGTAGTTCCAGTGGCAGGTCGTGCGGCTCAATGCTTTCACCATCAGCCAGGACGATTGACCGCTCAATGCAGTTTTCAAGCTCGCGGATATTGCCCGGCCAGTCGTATTCCACAAGCATTTCCACAGCTTCGCCGGCGATACCCTTCACGGGCTTGTCAAGCCGGTTCACGCACTGGTTGAGGAAGTGAACAGCAATGGCGAAGATATCTTCGCGTCTTTCCCGCAGGGCCGGCATGCGCAGGCTGATCACGTTCAGGCGATAGTAGAGATCTTCACGAAATTCACCGGCACGAATCATGGCTTCAAGGTCGCGGTGGGTGGCGGCCACCACTCGCACATCAACCTTCATGCTTTGCGAGCTGCCAACGCGTTCAAATGTCTTTTCCTGAAGCACCCGCAACAATTTTATCTGGGTTTCAAGGCTGATATCGCCAATTTCGTCGAGAAAAATCGTGCCTCCGTCGGCCTGTTCAAATCGGCCGGGGCGATCGCGATCAGCGCCAGTGAAGGCACCCTTGACATGGCCAAAGAGCTCGGATTCAAGCAGAGAGCTTGAGAGGCTGGCGCAGTGAACGGCGACGAAAGGCTTATCGGCCCGGGGGCTTGCTGCGTGAATGGACCGGGCGAGCAGTTCCTTGCCGGTGCCGCTTTCGCCCCGAACCAGTACGGCGGATGGCATGGCAGCCACTTTGCAGGCCTGACGAATGACATTCCTCAGGGACTGGCTTGAGCCGATCATTGAGTCAAACGAATGGGCCCGGGCTGAAGTGTCGTCAGCCATTTCACCTGGTTCAGAGGGCACGCCTGGCAGGCCAGTTTCTTCGTGGTCGCGTTCAAAATCAACACCCTTGCGAAGAAGCTGATCCTGAAGCGCAAGAATGCGACGCTGCTGTTCGGTGATTTTTTCGACCTTGTCGCGCAGCTCGCGATTGGCCTGTTCCAGCGTCGCCCGCATTTCAACGGACTGAAGCCCAAGGCCGGCCACAGAGCCGATTGCCCGCACGAAGGCCATTTCTTCGGTGTCGTAAGGCAAGCCGCTTGGCTTCGGGCCCAGCAGCAGAAAGCCTTCAAGCCGGTTGCCCGACTCAAGGGCGATCGCCAGCTCGGCACCAAGCGAGATCATAAGGTCTTTGGCGGCTTCCATTTCACGATCGGCACGGGGGTTGGGCTCGTCGAGATGAATGCCTTCACTGGCCTTTAAGTAAATGGTCAGCGGGTTTTCAGCCGGCAGCGACTTAATCTCGGGCTCGGGCCCTTCCGCCGCCTGAAGGCGAATGGTGCCCTGGGGGCCGTCCTGCAGGTAAACCGCACCCCAGTCGGCACGGATGACCTCAGTGGTGCTGCGAAGGAGTCGCATGCCCAGGGCCTCGCGGTCGATCAGGTTTTCAAAGGCCGATTCGATCTGCCGCATGGCCCTGTCGAACTTATACTTTTCACGATAGAAACGGCGATCAAGCACACGATGAAATTGTTCTCGCAATGCACCTGAAGCCACCAGCAGAACCAGGGCCGAACCGGCCGCGGCAATGATTTCAAACGAACTTTCGCCCGAGCGAAGCCGGTCGCCGATCAAAAGCCCGCCCAGCACCAGCAGAAGCGAATAAACCAGCCCCGCACCCACCGAAACAGTCAGATAGAGCACGCCCCGGCCGAGCAGACGATCCGCCTGCAACAGGCGGTAGCGGGTGATACTGAAGGCATAGGCCGTGGTGAAAAAGAGCGAAACGGTGAACATGGGCCAGGCCGCACCGCCGCGACCCAGCACGCTTGTATCCTGCAGGGCCCGATAAAGCACCAGGCAGATGAGCGGCAAGGAAAGGACCGAGGCGAGAAAAATCCACTGAATCTGCCCTTTCTGGCTTTTCGTCACAGCCTGATTGAAGCTTGTGTAAAGGCAGAAAACGCAAAGCGCATTAACCGCGGCCGAAATGAAGACAGAGCCGAGAGCCACCCACCGCAGCGAGAAAACGGCCAGCATCG
>JBJTRR010000992.1:0-3054 GCA_046076185.1 bacterium
GTCAATGCCCAAGGTTTTTTGCCGGAGTCGATTCGATTTCAGGCGTTCTTTCTATCGATAGTAAAGATGATTCGGAAAACAGGCTGTAGTTGTTGACAGTCTGTGATCCACCAGCATGCTATGGGCAAGGACATGGCAGCGGACCAATCTTGGAAGGTCCCGCCCGCTCAACCATTTCGATCGTACGGCAGGATGGCGACGATCGCGAACGACCCGATGGAGGTCAGCAGTGGCTTCGTTCGATCATCCCCGCCGTAATCGCCGGTTTCGCCCTGAATCTCTGGGCCCGGAACGACTTGAAAATCGTGAAGTCATGGCCTCTTCCGCCATGGGCTTTTCACTGCCCGACGTGGCAGCCAGCAATATTGCTTCGCCAGTTGCCTCGTGGGGGCAGCCTTTCACTTTCCAGCTTTCGACCTTCAATCGTGGAGCCAGCAGCCAGGCTGAGCCTCTGGCTCAGTTCCCCTATGCCAGCAGCACGGCTGATGCCAACACCACCCTGAATGTCTATCTGGTTGCAGGCCATGGCCCAAGCCAGAAGCGTGTGCTGCTTGACAACCCGACCGTGACCATTCCGCAAAACAGCGTGAGCGGTGCCGGTAAGGCGGCTCAGTACACGGTGACACTGCCAGCCACCCCGCCTGACGGATTTCCGGCTGCCGGCGGTAAATTCCGCCTTCTTGTGGTGCCTAATGTGACGAACCAGATTCGTCTGCCATCGGCATTCCCCAATAACGGTGCCAGCTATTCTGTGCCCGTGAAGGTGCTGCCGGCCCTGCCACAGATCGAGTTTTCAGGCAGCAATATGCCAAAAAATCTTGTTCCGGGCCAGGTGCTTCTGCCCGAGATTAAGGTCTCGAATGTCGGTGCCGCCAATGTGAACACCCAAAGCGACAAGGGGCCGCTGAAGGTTATTCTGGTTGCCTCGGCCAATCTTGACTTCAACCCGGCTGACAAACCAGTCACGCTGGCTGAATTCACCATTCCCAACCTGGCCGCGCTGAACACGCGTCCGCTGGCTGGTGGCCTGCGTAACCTTAAGGCCGGGCAAGTGAACAACCTGAATCTGGCTGCCAACCAGGTCACGGTTTCAGGTGCCCAGATTGCCTTGCCGATTGACGCAGACCCCTCGCTGAACACGTATTACATCGGTTTTGTGATCGACCCGGACCGCACGCTGACTCAGATCAGCGATAACGCCGGGATTCCAAGATCAGCCAGACTGATTGCACCGCAACTGGTGACACCACGTTCGGGCTATTCCATGCCGCAATCGATAGCGGCTTCAAGCGCCGACCTCTTCCCGAACCTGCCATTCCCGGCACCGGCTTCGGCGGTCATCAAACCTGACACGGCCCAGTTGGCCCCGAAGGTTTATTACCCGCCGACGATGAAGATCAGGCCCGTTGAGCCACGCGGCATCAAATACAAGCCCACCGGCTGGGTTTGATACAAACCGGATGGTTTCAGTGATAAGCTGATTGATTACGACTCCCGGGCCTGCCCCGGGAGTTTTTTTATACAGCCATTTTTCCGGTCATCCAATTTCCTGACAGGCCCGTTTCACTTGACCCTGCCAAGGCAAATACCCTAAGATTTGTTAAGTTTCGTAGAAGACATACCGCGATTGCAACTTGCCCTGAAAGCGATTTTGAGACGAGAATGAGCCGAAGATTCGTTAACGAGTTCAACAATGGCGACAACATCGACGACGTTTTTATGGTCGTCCAGAAGCAGATCAAAGCGAATCGGCAGGGTAATTCCTACCTCTTCATGGAATTAAGAGACCGGACGGGCACGATCGACGCCCGGCTCTGGAATATCCCCGAAAATCAGCCACTGGGCTTTAACGAAGGCGATTATGTTCGCGTGCGTGGCAAGGTGCAGCTATTTCAGGGTGCCCTGCAAATGATCGTGACCTTCCTTGAACCTCATTCAGGGCAGGGCATTGAGGCCGCCGACTTCATCCCCCAGTCGCATGTCAACTGTGTGGTGCTCTTCAAACAACTGCGAGACATTCTCTATCGCATCAGCAACATGCACCTGAAGGCCCTGTGCGATGCCGTGCTGATGGACGAACCGCTTGTCGCCAAGCTGATGGCCGCCCCGGCCGGAATCAAGAATCATCATGCCTATCTTGGTGGCCTGCTTGAACATATCGTGACACTTATGCAGGTCTCGGAACGTATCCTGCCGTTTTACCCGATTGTGGACCCTGACATTCTGATCGTCGGCCTGCTGCTGCACGACTTGGGCAAAGTGGATGAACTGACTTACGACAGAAACTATGCCTATTCTGACGAAGGCCAGCTTGTCGGCCACCTGGTCATGGGCGTTGAGATGCTCAGCACGAAGATTCGTGAAGCCGAAAAGCTGACTGACGAGCCGTTCCCTGCCGAGCTGGCCCTGCGGCTCAAGCACATCATAGTGAGCCACCACGGCTCTCTTGAATTTGGCTCGCCCAAGGTGCCAATGACACCCGAAGCCCTGTTTCTGCATCATGTTGACAACCTCGACGCCAAGATGCACGCCATTACCCGCGAGATCGAAGATCACTCGAACCGCGACAGCACGTGGACACCCTATCAAGCCAGCCTGAACCGGCGGCTTTTCAAAGGCGGCGGGGCCGAGGCCATTGGCCAGAGTGCCCCGGAACTAACCGACTGACGCCTTCCGCCTGAAGAAGCGTCTGTTTTTTTCCAACCACTTTGCCTGTATGATTCTATAGAGCAAACGCGGGTGAACGACTGCATGGACTTTTCGGGCATGCCCCGACCAGCCGGGAAGCAACACCGAACATGGCCAACGAACCTATTGAAAACGACGACCTGCCCGTTTCACCCGATGGCAACGGGCCCGATGCCGGCGATGACGATAATCCGGCCAGCGACACCTCGCCCAAAATTGAAGAGCATCTCATCTGGCCGAAAATCCGCCAGATTCTGCAGGATCACAAAGGGCAGGGGCTGACTCTGCGGGCCCTGGCCCGAAGGCTTGAGCTTGACTCTGTCGGCATGATCGAGCTTCGCCGCGTTATCAAAAAGCTTATCAAAG
>JBJTRR010000993.1:0-1789 GCA_046076185.1 bacterium
ATGGCAAGCCTCTGGAAATCGATCTCCGGCTTTTCAATCGCTCTGGGCCGCCCCGGCTGGCTGGCCCTGCTGCCTCTGCTGGCCATCTTCTATTTTTTCTGGAGCCGCCACAGCCTGGCCGGCCTGGGCCGCTGGCGTGGCCGGCTGGCCAAATTTTCGCGGCTTCTGGTGCTATCACTCATCGTTCTGGCACTGGCCGAACCGCAGATCGTCTGGAAAAACGACCGCCTGACAACCCTTTATCTGGTTGATCTGTCGCAGTCCGTCCCGCGCGACCGCATTGAGCCCATGCTCAATTTCGTGCGCCAAAGCACAATCGAACACCGCCAGGCGGAAGACCTGGCCGGCATGGTCGTCTTCAGCAAAAACGCCCGAGTGGAAGTGCCGCCCGCCCCGTCTGAAATTCGTTTTCTGGGCGTGGAAAGCACGCTTCAAACCGACAATACCGACCTGGCCGGTGCCCTGAAACTGGCCATGGGCAGCTTTCCCGAAGATTCCGCCCGCCGCATTGTGCTGATCTCTGATGGCAATCAGAACCGGGGTAATGTCTTTGAGCAAGCCCTTCAGGGCAAGGCTCAGGGCATCCAGATCGACGTCCTTCCTGTAAATTACAACTACGACAACGAGCAGGAAGTGCTGGTTGAGAAAGTCAGCTTGCCTACGGATGTCAAAGTCGGCGAGACTGTCAATCTCAATGTCGTTTTGCGTGCGACAGCACCGGCCAAGGGTTTTCTGCAGGTTTTTCAGAACGATTCCAAGGGCGGCCGCACGCCTGCTGTCGGCAATGAACAGCCCATTCCGGTGGACTTGCCCCGAGGCGTTTCCGTCTATACACTCAAGCAAGTCATTCGCGAATCAAGTTTCTACCGTTTTTCAGCCGAATTTATTCCTGATCGCACCACGGCCGACAAACGGGCGGTGAACAACATCGCTGAAGGCTTCACCCAGGCTCGTGGCCCTGCCAAAGTTCTCCTGATCGAATCGCGACGCGGCGAGCATACCAGCCTGGTGAATGCCCTGCGTGAAAAGAAGATCGAAGTTGATACACTGCTGGCCCCGACAATTGACGGTGGTGGCGATGTCGGTGGCGACCAGCTTCCCACTGACATAGGCCAGTTACAGCCATACGATGCCGTAATTCTGGGCAATGTGCCCAAAGATTCTTTCTCGGCCAGCCAGATTGCCCTGCTTGAACGCAACGTGCACGACATGGGCGCAGGCCTGATCATGCTGGGCGGCGACAAATCGTTCGGTGCCGGCGGCTGGCGTAATACACCTGTCGAAAAAGCCCTGCCTGTCGATATGGAAATCAAGTCAATGAAAGTCACCGGTAAGGGTGCCCTGGTGATGATCATGCACGCCAGCGAGATCGCCGAAGGCAATTACTGGCAGAAAGTGGTGGCTCAGGAATCGCTGAAAACGCTATCTCCGCTTGATATGGCTGGCATGCTGCACTGGCAGGGCACAGAAAGCTGGCTTTTTACCCTGCGAGAGATCAGCAGCGGCCGCGATATCATGCTCAGGGCGATTGACCGCATGACACCCGGCGACATGCCCGACTTCGACCCAAGCCTGCGCATGGCTGCCTCAGCCCTTTCCAAAACGGATGCCGCCAGCCGGCTGATCATCATCATTTCTGACGGCGACCCGACGCCTCCTACATCTCAGGCTATCCAACAACTGGTTGCTGCCAAGGTTCAGGTAACAACCGTCCTCACCGCCGCCCATGGCAACGATGTTCAGGGCGTGCGAACCATGCAGGACTTGGCCCAGCGCACCAAGGGCCGGT
>JBJTRR010000994.1:0-17176 GCA_046076185.1 bacterium
CCGCTTCCGCGTCTCGGCCAAAGGCCTCAGGCGCATTGAGCAATCGGCTCTCTCAAGCCTGTTTCAGTCGTTCAATCGCGACGCCATGGGCAAGCACGACACTGCCCAGAAAGGCGCGGGCAGCGTTGTTCTGGAAGAATCCAAACCCTATGAATATGGCGATAATCTCGCCCACCTGAACCTGCACTAGACCATGCGAAATGCCATCGGCCGGCGCGGTGCAGGCACCCCCGTCAGGCTTGAGCAGGACGATTTCGTCGTCTATGAAACGGAATTCCAGACATCGTGTTCCACCGTCGTCCTGATCGACATGTCAGGCTCGATGAACCGCTTCGGCAAATATGCCATGACCAAACAGGTTGCCCTTGGCCTTTTGGCTATGGTGCGGGCCCAGTATCCGGGCGATAAGGTCATGATGGTCGGGTTTTACAGTTATGCCAGCCCGATGACGGAACGCGAGCTTTTGAACTCGGCCCCCAAGCCGGTTTCGCTGTTTGACCCGAGGGTTCACCTGCGAATCTCGCTTGACCAGCCTTCGAAAAAGGTGCCGCAGCATTTTACAAATATCCATGCCGGGCTGAAGCTGGCCCGTAACATGCTTTCTCGGGAAACCACGCCCAATAAGCAAGTGATTCTCATTACGGACGGCGAGCCGACCGCCCACATTGAAGGCCGCGACCTGCTGCTGATCTATCCGCCTTCACCCAAAACAGCGGCGGCTACCCTGACTGAAGCACGCCGCTGCGCTGCGGCGGGTATCAGGGTTTCAAGTTTTGCACTTGTCGAAGATTACTATTATTTCGGCCTGGTGAATTTTGTGGGTGAACTGGCGAGAGTTACTCGTGGTGTTGCCGGCTATTGCACGGCCGAGCAATTGGGCCAGGCCGTGTTTGAAAATTTCACCACCGGCCGCAAACAAAGGCAGGTCAAGCGATTGAGGTGAGCTGAACGGAAATTGCTGGGCGATAGGGTTACTGATTTTTTGTCTTTCGATTGTCGAACATCTGATCATAAGGCGTTGCAACTTCGCTAATCATCACCGTGGCCTTGGCAGTGAACTGCGAGCCACGGGGTCGTTATTCGTGCTGATGGTTCGGGTGGTGCCGCCGGGGGCCACATTCAGGCTGGGGTTCACCGGGCCAATGCGTTTCGGGGCTAGGCCTTCGGGGGCCGGGTCGCCGGGCAGGGTTCGCGGAATTTCGGGCGCCTTGATCGGCTCGGGCTCTTTCAGCCGTGCCAGCGGTGGCTGGCTCAGACGCAAGGGGGCCGGGCCTGCACTACCCGCACTGCCCATGGCCGCTGGCTGGTCGCGGCGATTACTGGCCAGAATGGTCTGGTCAGAAATATCAATGATGCCCCTGCCTTTTTTCTCGGGCGGCTTGAACTGGGCCAGGCGAAAGTCGTCGTTAAATGGCTGGTTCACCACCGGGCTGTGCATCCGCACTTCAATCGAAAGCTGATCCATCGCCCAGTAAAGCTTGATTTTCTCGGGCAAGATCACTTCATCCATCGTGGGCTGTTCGGGCATTCCGGGCTTGGTGCCAATGGTGCGAAGGCCGTCGGCAGTGCCCTGAATGGCAATTTTTTGCAGGCCTTCAATCTCGGCCGAGGCGATCAGCGTGCGCTGGGCGGTGTCTTCCAGCAGGCGGTGGGCCACGATGTCGCCGGCGGCGTCCATCTCGGTCTCTTTCACCCACTTTTCGCCGGATGGTCCGGTGCGGCGTTCGGTGAAGATCAGGTGTCGGGTGGTTGGTTCGCGGCGAATATCAAGCCGGCTGATCTGCTCGGGGGTCATTTCGGCCAGGCCCATCGCCTCAAGCACCCACTGGGGGTCGATGTTGAGCCGGGCTGAAGGGCGGCCGTCGGCAGTGTAGCGAGCAACATAAACGCCGTCGGTGCCGTCCTTTACCCAAAACCAGATCATTTCACTGTTCGAGCCGATATCGGCGATCTGGCCGAAATTGGTCGAAAGATCAAGCTTGAAGCTGCGGGGCCGTTCCATGGCCAGTCGTCCGGAAACGCCACCGGCGAATCGGCGACGACCGTCAACGGCAGTCAGCTTGACGGTGGGCTGGGCCTTCAGGGTCTGAATTTTGGCGGCGTTATCCGACCACTTCTGAACAAGTTCGGTTGCGGCGGGCGAGAGCCTTTTTTGAGCCGAGCCGGGTGCATCGAGCCGGTTCGGGTTAGTCAGATTCAGGGTGCGGCAACCGGGCACAACGGCCAGGAGCCAGGCAATAACCAGAAGTGAATCAGAACCGCGAACTCGCAAAGCCGGTTGGCCCTCGTCCCTGAGGAGTTACCGTTATGATCGATACAGATGGAATCGACCGGCGCGGGCCCCATCCTTGGGGATTTTTGCGCCGAAACCTGGCGGATGCGTGTTCGATCTGCTGCTGAATTCGGAAGTTCCAAGGTATTTATAGCGATTTTGCCGATTCTCGCAATGTCGATTTTTTTGGTCGCGGCAGGCCATCCGGCAATTCATGTCGGAAAGACTCTTGGATCGGGCCCACCGACATGTTAAATTAATTCCGTTCATCTAGCCGATTTTAGCTTTGCAGCACTACCGCCAGTTCTGCCGCAAGTTTCGGGGGTTTGGGGTCTATGGTCAAGATACGCAGAGCATACGAAGTGCTTTTCCTTGGGCTCTTCCTGTTTTTCCTGCTGATCACCGACCTTCGCTATCTGAAGGGCTGGCCGGTATCGATCTATCTGGAAGCCACGCCGCTGGTGGCCGTGAGCACGGCCCTGACAACGCACACCATTTATCGCAACCTGTGGTGGGGCGTGTTTGTGCTGGGCGTCACGATGATGTTCGGGCGTGTGTGGTGTAACTGGATGTGCCCGTTCGGCATTCTGCACCACTTTTTCGGCTATATTGGTAACCGTAAGAATACCAAGCAGTTAATTGAAGTTAACCGGTATCGCTGGTGGTATTCGATCAAATACTACATTCTTTTCGCCATGCTGGTGATGGCCGGGGCTTGGATTTTGCCCGCCATGATTGCCACACCGGCCGAGGTGGCCACGGCGTGGTCGGCCGACACCGGCCCGGTGGTGACACGCCCAGTGCGGGCCCTGTTTACTGGCTTTGGCGCGGCCGCCGAACGCTATAAGGAAGGCGGGTCGAACCTTCAGATCGGGCTTCTTGACCCGATTGCCCTGACAGTAAGGTCGATGACGACCAGCGTTCTGCCAACGGCACACATTGCCAGCGAAAGTATCTATACCGAGCCGCGTGAATATTGGTATGCGTGGATTGTCGGCCTGATTTTTGGCGGGTTTTTGGTGGCCAACTGGTGGATACCGCGGTTTTTCTGCCGCGCTGTGTGCCCCTTAGGGGCTCTGCTTGGCATTCTGAGCCGGTTTTCGCTCTGGCGGATTGACCGCGACCCGGTGCGCTGCACCGACTGCGACCTTTGCCTGAAGAACTGCGAAGGGGCTTCAGACCCGCATAAAGACTTGTGAAAAAGCGAGTGCTTTGTCTGCCTGAACTGTATTGAAGACTGCCCGCACGACGCCCTGACTTATCGATTCCTGCCACGCAAGGCCAGCGAGATTACCTGGCCGGCCGTGGGCCGCAGGCAGGTTCTGCTGGCGGGCATTTTCGGCTCACTGTTCTTCCCAATGGCCAAGCTTTCCGGCGGCGTGAAGAAGAATTTCTCACGCTATGTGATTCGCCCGCCCGGATCAGTGGCCGAGGATGAATTCCTGCGTCGCTGTATTAAGTGTGATCAGTGCATTCGTGTCTGCCCGACCAACGTGCTTCAGCCCGCCCTTTTTGAAGCGGGTGTGCTGGGCCTGTGGACACCGATCATGATTTCAAAGATGGGCTGGTGCGAGCTGAACTGCACGCTGTGCAGCCAGGTTTGCCCGACGGGCGCCATCCGCGAAATTTCAATCGCTGAAAAACTTGGCACCGGGCCTTTTGAAGCCCACGGGCCGATCAAAACAGGCACCGCCTTTTACGAGCGTGGTCGCTGTCTGCCCTGGGCCATGGATACCGACTGCGTCGTGTGCGAAGAAGTCTGCCCGACGAGCCCGAAGGCAATTTTTACGCGAAACATTGAAATTACCGACCGCTGGGGGCAGACCCTGCACCTGAAGCGGCCTTACATCGACCCGGAAAAGTGTATTGGCTGCGGCATCTGCGAGCACGAATGCCCGGTGAAGGACGACCCGGCCGTTTATGTGACGGCCATTGGCGAGACACGCGACAAGAGCCGCTCGCTGCTGCTTTCGCTGGTTGAGGATCCGGAATCATCGCGGGAGTTTGTGAGCCTGGGTTGATCACGATGATCAGGCGTGGGCCGGCTGGCAAGGTATAAAGTCATCAGGGCAGACAGGTTTCAGGGTCATACATGCGATTGCTTGTTGATGGTTATAACCTGATGCATGCCCAGGGCTTGAGTGCCCCGGCACACGACCCTGAGCGGCTTCGCAAAGCCCGCGAGAAACTGTTAAAAACAATTGCCAAGCGGTTATCGCCGGTTGACAGGCACGCCACCCGAGTGATTTTTGACGCTGGGCAGAACCTGGCGAGCCTGCCAAAAATGGTCTGGATGGACGGCATAACGGTGGAATTTGCCGTTGATCATCCTTCTGCTGATGCCCGGATCTGCGATCTGATCGCCCGCCACGATGCCCCAAAAAAGCTGGTGGTTGTTTCTTCAGACAACGAGATTATTCAGGCCGCCTGCCGCCGCGATTGCCAGGTGATTGGTGCGGAAGAGTTTATGGAGATGCTTGAAGACCAGCACAAGCCGCTTTTTGCTGCCGAAGCCATTGGCGTAAAGCAGGTTGCCGGTATCGCCGACAAGCACGACCCGCGGCATGTTGAGGGCATGGTGCCACGCGAGACTGATTTCTGGCTCAATGAATTCGAAAATCTGGTGAATGACGAGTCGGTGCACGCCCAGCTCAACTCAGACCACACCATTATCAAATCGATCGACGTAAAGAAGATCGAGCAGGAGATTGGCGACCTCGACCCGTTTGACATCAGGCACCGGAAACGCTGAAGTGTGAATGAGCAGGGCGGCCTGCTTTTTTTGGGTATAGTTGATCATTCAACATAATATTGTTAAGATTCAGCATATGTCATTGACTGGAAGCGGTCGGCCCCTTGGTAAGCGATAAAGTCAGGGTGTTTGGAATATGACAGCCGAACCGCCGGTCGATTTTACCGAAATCAATGCAAAGCTGGCCAATGCTGGCCCTTTTGAGGTTTTGCAGTGGGCTGTTGAGCGGTTTTTCCCGCGGCTGACCATGGCCACAGCTTTTGGTGCCGAGGGCTGTGCGATCATTCACATGCTGGCCGAAATTGAGCCACGGGTGCGTGTGTTCAACCTTGATACCGGGTATCAGTTTCGTGAAACGCTTGACTTGCGTGACCGGATCTCGAGCCGCTATGGCATTGAAGTGGAGATGGTTCGGCCTGAAACGACAATTGAAGAATACGAATCGATTCATGGCGGCCCACTTTACATGACACACCCTGACCGCTGCTGCCACGACCGTAAGATATTGCCTTTGAGGCGAGCCATTCAGGGCTATGATGCCTGGATTTCATCGATTCGGGCGGATCAGTCAAACGACCGGGCAGCCACGCCGAAAGTAGGCTGGGACAAAAAGTTTAACCTGGTAAAGATCAATCCACTTTTGTCGTGGACCAAGAAGGATGTCTGGACATTTATTGTAGAGAAAAACGTGCCTTATAATCCGCTGCACGACGTGGGTTATCCTTCCATTGGCTGCTGGCCCTGCACGCAGCCGGTGACTGACGGCCAGGACGAACGTGCCGGCCGCTGGGCGGGCAAGGCGAAAACCGAGTGCGGGCTGCATTCGCTGGATAGCAGCCAGCTTTGACCCGGAGGATTCAGCGAAAGGTTTGCCTGTGCCATGAAGCTCTCAGCCAAAGCCGAATATGCCTGCCTGGCCATGATTGAACTGGCCAAACGTGGCACCAGCGACCCGCCCGCCCGCATTCATGAAATTGCCGGGCATCATCACATACCTGAGCGTTATCTGGTGCAGATTCTGCTGCAGCTTAAAGGGGCAGGTCTAGTTTCAAGTGTCAGGGGTTCTGCCGGCGGATATCTGCTGGCCAAACCGGCCGAATCAATTGCATTGCTTGACGTGCTGAACGCCATTGACGGGCCGGAATCTGAAGCCCGCGAACGCCCTGCACCCACAGCCCGGGCCCTGGCCAATGTGTGGGCCCGATTGCGGGCTGCCGAACGGCAACTGCTATGCCAGACAACACTTGCCAAGCTTGTTGTGGAAGATGCACCCGAGGAATGGGTGATCTGACTATCGCGATGTCATTATTTTTAAATAACACAGAAAACGGTTTTGGCTGCAACCGACCCGGCCATGGTTCCTTCAGGAGACAGACCCATTAGTCCAGCTTCCAGCCTGATTTCACCTTACGGCGGATCGCTTAAAAACCTGCTGGTTTCTGAATCCCGGGCCAACGAGATTAAGGCCAGTGCAGGGGGCTATGCCAGCCAGACATTAGACAAAAAAATCCTTTGCGACCTTGAACTGCTTGCCCTGGGTGGCTTTTCGCCACTGACAACTTTCATGGGGAAGCAGGATTTCGAGCGTGTTCAAAGCGATATGCGGCTGGCCGACGGAACTTTCTGGCCCTTGCCCGTGGCATTGCCGGTTGATGCATCGGTAGGCGTGCAAGTGGGCCAACCGCTGGCCTTGAGGGATGTTTACGGCAACCTGCTGGCTTTGATGCAGGTGGAAGACGTTTTTGAAGCGTCTCGTTTTGATGTAATGGATAACAATCAGGGAAATAATGACAATTGTGGGTATGTCAGTGGGCCTTTGGAGGTGATTCGCACGCCGCCGCACTTTGATTTCACTTCTCTGCGGCTTTCGCCCGCGCATGTGCGGCAGGAATTTGACAGGCGTAGCTGGCATCAAGCAACTGCCTTTTATACTGGCAAGATCATCTATCGCCCTGTGGAAGAAGCGATTTGCATGGCCATGGGCCGTGAATCTGGCGAGCTGCTCATTCATCCGGCTGTGGGCGTGGCTACGCCTGGCGATGTTGAGCATTACACCCGTGTTCGCTGCCACAAGGCTGTTTTTGAAGAGGCTTTCAGACGTGACAGGGCCATGCTTGCTCTGGTGCCGGCCAGTACTGAAAAACCAGGCCTGCGTGGGCTTTATTTACAGGCTATCGTCAGCCGAAACTATGGCTGTAAGAGGCTGATTGTCAACCCTGGCGAATTCTTTACTGACATTTCAAAGGCATTCGCAGGAAATGCAATTGCCAATGCTTCAGTTGATTGTCATAATGCAACCGGAGTTGAATTGAAATTCCTGCCAGAAGTTGCATTTGTGCCAGATACAGACAGGTTTTTTGAGGCCGATCAACTGCCTGATGGTGTGAAAAATGTCAGGCGGATGACGGATGTCAATGATGTTTCGGTTTTATCAGCAGGTGAAGCATTTCCCGACTGGTTTGTAAGGCCCGGGGTGGCTGAGATACTGGCGGAATCGCATCCGCCGCGACACCGGCAGGGGCTCACAATCTGGTTCACTGGCCTTTCCGGTTCAGGCAAGTCAACTGTGGCCCATGCTTTGGTGGAACGTCTGGCGGAATTCGGGCGAAATGTGGCGTTTCTCGATGGCGACGAAATTCGCACCCATCTTTCCAGGGGTCTTGGTTTTACGCGTGAAGATCGCGACACGAATATCAATCGCGTAGGCTATGTGGCAGGGCTGGTGGCAGCCCAGGGTGGCACAACGATCTGCTCGGTGATCAGCCCCTACCGTGCCACGCGTGGAAATGCCCGACGAGCGTCGAAGGGGCGATTTGTTGAAATTTATTGTTGCACGCCGATTGAAGTGTGCGAATCTCGCGATGTGAAAGGCCTTTACGCCCGGGCCCGGGCCGCCAGTGCAGAAGGTAAGGGCATGGGTTTTACAGGCATTGACGACCCTTATGAAGAGCCCGTCAACCCTGAGGTAACACTTGATACATCAAAGTCAGGTGTTGAAAAGTGTGTCGATGTCATTATCGAAAAACTTCAGCAACTTGGCTTTATTCGCAAATCATAATCAGGCTGATGATCAAAGGTAGCAAATGAACCAGGCAGGGGTAAATTGCATTTTGCCCCTGCCTGAATTGTTATCTCAGACTTTTGGCGTGAACGTGAACTGACTGGTGTCAGTGTTCCAGTCGATGACAACTGTTGAGCCTTGCTGGAATCTGCCTGAAAGAATGGCTGAGGCCATGGGGTTAGCCACACGCTGCTGCAGCACCCGCTTTAAGGGGCGGGCACCATAGGCCGGGTCGTAACCTTCTTCGGCAAGACGCACCTTGGCATTGTCGGTCATTTCCAGAACCAGGCCGGCTTCGGTCATCTGGGCCACCATGCGTTTGAGCTGTATATCCACAATCTTGCGGAGTTCATAATAGCCCAGCGGATGGAAGATGATCTTTTCGTCAATCCGGTTCAGGAATTCCGGCAGGAAATTCTTTCGCAGAATCTCTTCAATCGCTTCTCTCATCGCCTCTTCGTCGCCTTTTTCGGCCATTTCGCTGATGATCTGGCTGCCGACGTTCGATGTCATGATGATCACGGCATTTTTGAAGTCAACCGTGCGGCCCTGGCCGTCGGTCAGTCGCCCGTCGTCAAGCACCTGTAAAAGCACGTTGAAGACGTCGCGGTGTGCCTTTTCCATTTCATCCAGCAGAATGACCGAGTAAGGCCTCCGACGAACGGCTTCCGTCAAACGGCCGCCTTCCTCATAGCCGACATAGCCGGGCGGGGCACCAATCAGGCGGCTGACATTGTGCCGTTCGCCATATTCTGACATGTCAATACGCACCATGGCATTTTCGTCGTCGAAGAGAAATTCGGCGAGAGCCTTGGCCAGCTCGGTCTTGCCGACACCTGTCGGCCCCAGAAAGAGGAACGAGCCGATGGGCTTGTTGGGGTCCTGCAGGCCGGCACGGCTGCGGCGAACGGCATCGGAAACGGCACGCACAGCGTCGTTCTGGTTGACCATGCGCAGGTGAATCTGGTTTTCCAGATGCAGCAGCTTTTCTCGCTCGGTGGTCAGCATTTTGTTCACGGGAATGCCCGTCCACTGGCTGACAACTTCGGCGATTTCTTCCGAATCGACTTCTTTTTTGAGCAGAACGCGGCCTTCCTTGCCCTTGGAATCGGGCGATTCGGCAGGCGCGGCGGCTTCGGCACTGGCGATCTGATCTTCCAGAGACTTTTTGCGGGCTTCGATCTCGGCCAGCTTGCGGAAGACCTTTTCGTCGGGCCGCTCGCCGCGCTGCATCATGAGGTTGATCTCCTCATATTGACGAGCGTAGTCGATCTTGACCTTGTCGTACTCTTCACGCACCTTCTGCACGTCGCCCAGGCCCGATTTCTCGAATTCCCACTGCGTGCGTAAGTCTTGAAGCTCTTTTTCGAGCTTCGATATTTCCGACTCAATTTCAGCCAGACGTTCCTGCGCGTGCTCTTCGGTTTCATTTTGAAGCATGCGCTGGGCGAGTTGCAATTGCAGTAATCGACGCTGAATGACGTCGATTTCGGTGGGCACCGATTGCAATTCCATGCTCAGGCGGCTGGCGGCCTCATCCACCAGGTCGATGGCCTTGTCGGGCAGTTGTCGATCAGTGATATAGCGGCTTGAGAGCTTGGCGGCGGCCACCAGTGCCGAGTCACGAATTGTCACCTTGTGGTGAACTTCGTATTTTTCTTTGATTCCCCGAAGAATGGCAATCGTATCTTCAATGGTCGGTTCTTCGACCATCACGGGCTGGAAGCGGCGTTCCAGGGCCGGGTCTTTTTCAATGTGTTCACGATATTCGTCGAGCGTTGTTGCGCCCACACAGCGAAGTTCGCCACGGGCCAGGGCCGGTTTGAGCAGATTGGCAGCGTCCATGGCGCCATCGCTCTTGCCCGCCCCGACAACCAGATGAAGTTCATCAATGAAAAGAATGATCCGGCCGCCGGAGTCGGTCACTTCCTTCAGCACGGCCTTGAGGCGTTCTTCAAATTCGCCGCGATACTTGGCACCGGCCACCAGGGCACCCATGTCAAGCGCGATGAGCTTGCGGCCCTTGAGCGATTCAGGCACATCGCCCGAGACGATGCGCTGGGCCAGGCCTTCAGCGATGGCTGTTTTGCCCACGCCGGGCTCGCCAATCAAAACCGGGTTGTTCTTCGTGCGGCGAGAAAGCACCTGCACTACGCGGCGAATTTCGCTGTCGCGGCCGATGACCGGGTCGATTTTGCCTTTGCGGGCCAGTTCGACAAGATCTCGCCCGTATTTTTCAAGGGCTTGATATTTTTCTTCCGGGCTCTGGTCGGTCACGCGCTGGCTGCCACGCACTTGCTTGAGCGAATTCAAGATGGCCTGCTCGTTCACGCCAAGTACTGTAAGAATGCCCTGGGCCTTGGTAGGCACTTTGACAAGGCCGAGAATCAGGTGCTCAATGGAGACGAAATCGTCGCCCATCTTCTTGGCTTCGTCTGAGGCTGTGTCAAGCACTTTTGAGAGTTCGGGGCCGAGGGTCAGCTCGCCGCCCGAGACTTTCGGCAGGGCTTTAATGCCTTCAATCGCGGCCTTTTGAATCTGGCCGGGGTTGACGCCCAGCTTTTCCAGAATGGCTCGTGCGACAGACGGAGTCGGCTCAAGCAAAGCGGCCAGCAGGTGCATCGGCTCAAGCCGCTGGTTGCTATTTTCCTTGGCAATTTCCTGCGTTCGCTGAACGGCTTCCTGCGACTTGTGTGTAAGTTGTTCGAATCGAAATGCCATAGTGTTGAAATCCCCCCTGATTACAATTCTCTACGATGGCCGATTGCATTTTGTTCATGGCGATTTCAAATTGAAATTTGCCATATTGCATTTTCAGCCGCTGGCGATGCGGCTGCCGTCGGTTGATTTCCACGGGTGGTTCAGGCACTTTGTAAGTGCCTCTACCCACGATTCTTCGGGGTCTGACGGAAGTCGAACTCCGTCGGGGTTCAGGTCGTGCCAGCCCGAGCCGGGGCGGCCCGTGTCTTTTCTCACCACCAGTGAAGCCAGGTCGGGCAAGCCCATTCGGCGGCAGCGAATTGACATTTCACGCAGCAACTGGCGGTGAATCTGGCGGTGGTGCAGGGGCCTGCCGGCCCGGCCGGCCAGTTCAGTGTATGAAACCGTGCGTTTCTGCCGGATGGCTTCCCACAATACAGGCCAGGCCCTGAGCATGTTGCTTGAAAAATCAGATTGTATTTCGGTTCTGATTTTCATTTCATTCTGTACCCTGGCCGACCTATGAAAAAAGGAGTGCCGCGTTGTCAGCACTCCTTTTTCGTTAACTATTTTCAAATGAAATTCCGCGATGAAATCATCACGACTTTTCTTCAAAATCGACATCAATCACATCGTCGGGCTTCTGGCCGCCCGCTGATGCACCGGCTTCAGCACCGGCGGCTGATTCGGCACCTGGGGCCGAGGCTGTGTCAGCCGCTGCCGTGTAAAGCTTTTCTGACATTGCCTGAACGGCTTTGGTCAGTTCGTCGGTGGCCGACTGAATCGCTGTGACATCCGTCCCTTCCTTCGCCGCATTAACTTTGGCGATGATGGAATTGATGGCCGAGCGATCGCCTTCCGAGAGCTTTTCCTTGTTGTCTTCAAGTGTTTTTTCCACCTGATAGACACGCTGTTCGGCAGCGTTGCGGGCTTCGGCCAGGTCTCGCTTACGTTTGTCGTCAGCGGCGTTGGCTTCTGCATCGCGCTGCATTTTGTCGATTTCGTCCTTGGAAAGGCCGCCCGAGGCTTCAATGCGAATGGTCTGCTCTTTGCCAGAGGCCTTGTCGCGTGCCTTCACCGAGAGAATGCCGTTGGCATCAAGATTAAAGGCCACTTCAATCTGGGGCACACCCATGCGTGCCGGCGGAATGCCTTCTAGGTTGAATTCGCCCAGCAGGCGGTTGTCGCCGGCCATTGGGCGTTCGCCCTGATAAACCTTGATCGTCACCGCCACCTGGTTATCTTCGGCCGTGGTGAAGGTTTCCTTCTTTTCGGTTGGAATCGTCGTGTTGCGCGGCACCAGCACCGTCATCACGCCGCCCTTGGTTTCAAGGCCGAGCGAAAGCGGGGTCACGTCCAGCAGCAGCAGGTCTTTCACTTCGCCCGTCAGCACGGCACCCTGAATTGAGGCACCAATGGCCACCACTTCATCAGGGTTCACACCCTTGTGCGGCTCGCGGCCGAAGATCTCCTTGACCATGTCCTGAATGCGGGGCATGCGGGTCGAGCCACCCACCAGCACCACTTCATCAACCTGGCTGGCCTTCAGCTTGGCGTCTTCCAAAGCCTTCAGCACCGGAATCTTGCAGCGTTCGACCAGCTTGTCGGTCAGGCGTTCGAACTGGCTGCGGGTGATTGTCATCATCAGGTGCTTCGGCCCTGAGGCGTCGGCGGTGATGAACGGCAGATTCACTTCAGCCTGTGCCTGGAACGAAAGTTCTTTCTTGGCCTTTTCGGCAGCTTCTTTAAGACGCTGAAGGGCCATTGGGTCTTTACGAAGCTCGATGCCCTCGTTCTTCTTGAATTCGTCGGCAATGAAGTTGATCAGGGCTTCGTCCCAGTCGTCGCCGCCCAGGTGGGTGTCGCCGTTGGTTGAAAGCACTTCAAAAACACCATCGGCCACATCAAGAATCGAGATATCGAACGTGCCACCGCCAAGGTCGAAGACGGCGATCTTTTCGTTTTTCTTCTTGTCAAGGCCATAAGCCAGGGCCGCGGCCGTTGGCTCGTTGATGATACGGGCCACTTCCAGGCCGGCAATCTGACCAGCATCTTTGGTAGCCTGCCGTTGGGCGTCGTTAAAATAGGCCGGGACGGTGATCACAGCCTTCTTAACCTTATGGCCCAGATAGCTTTCGGCTGATTCTTTGAGTTTTCGCAGAATCATCGCTGAAATTTCGGGCGGGGTATATTCCTTGCCGCCAGCCTGCACGCGGGCCGTGTCGCCAGCGCCGCTGATGACCTTGTAAGGAATCATCTTCTGCTCGTCGCTGACTTCCGCCAGCCGCCTGCCCATGAATCGCTTGATGGAATAAACCGTGCCGGTCGGGTTGGTCACAACCTGCCGCTTGGCCGGTTCGCCCACCAGGGTGTCGCCCTTGGATGTGAACGCGACCACGGAAGGGGTCAGATACGCACCTTCCTGGTTGGCAATGACCTTAGGTTCGCCACCTTCCATCACGGAAACGACCGAGTTCGTCGTGCCAAGGTCGATACCAATGATTTTTTCGCCTTCTGCCATGTTGTTGCTCCTTTCCGAGCCACTCTGCCTGTGATGATTAAGCCCAAAGAAGCACCCGAACATGACGGCCGGTAAACCGCCACGCCCGCTGCCTTTTGATGGCATTAATACAATGCAAGCCCCGTGCCAATCGCGTGATTGATTTTACAAGTCATTGTTAAGTAATATCTTGTGAAAATTCATGGTGTGCTGGCCGGGTGGTTTTATCTGGCGTGCTGCCAATTTGGCATTGCCCTGTTCTGGAATACCGAACGGGGTGACTGCCAAATTTGCATGCAGGTTTTTTGCCGACCTGACCAACGCAGATTAACGCCGATAGTCATTCAGTGGGGGTAACGCAGGGCACGCACTGAGAGCATGCCGGCACCGACATCGGTTGAGGGCAGGGGCAGGCGGTGGGCGAAGGTTGTGAGCCGGTGCCAGAGGGCAGTGCCCAGGCAGTCGGGGTCGTCCTGGATCAGCACGGCCGCGATACCTGCACAGAGCGGGGTTGACATACTGGTGCCTGAAAAACGGCCGTAAAGTGCTGGGCCAGAAGTGGTTGTATAGATATCAACGCCGGGTGCAACGGCATCAACCTGGGCATAGCCGGGGGCACCGGTGGCATTTGAGAAGCGGGCCATGCGCAGGTGGCGGTCAACGGCACCCACAGCGAAGATGGAGGGGCAGCTTGCTGGTCGGCAGACGGGGCGAAGGGTTTGCGGACGCTGGCTGTCGTTGCCGGCGGCGGCGATAAAGAGCATACCGGCCTTAAGACATCGGCGGGCGACGGCTTCGTAAACAGGGTCGCAGGTCAGTTCTGAAGATTGCACACCCACTGAGAGGGAGACAACGTGGCATTGCCTGCCGAGGGCCCAGTCAACCGCGGCGAGGATGGCTGAGTCGGGGCCGGTGCCGTCTTTTTCAAGCACTTTGGCGATATAGAGATCAGCCTGGGGAGCGGCGCCGAAGCGGGGCTGGTCAAGAGCTTTGGCCTGTCCGGCGGCTACACCTGCGCATTGGGTGCCGTGGCCATGTTCATCCTGAATGGACGATTCAAGAAAGCTGCGATAGAGAAACGGCCGATTCTGCCAGTCGGGGTGAATCAGGTCGATGCCGGTGTCAAGAATGGCGATCCGTGCCCCCCGGCCATTGTGTCGGGCCAGAGTGAGCCCACTGGCCTGCATGGCCCAGGTGTGGCGGCTGTTATCGTTAAACGAGCGATGCATGCTACCCGAGCTGTAAGTCTTGACAGTGGGAACGGTTGGTTCATCAAGAATGCCCAGCCGGGTCTCGGGCCTGAGGGAGTGCACAGCGCGATTGCGGCGTGCCCTTTTGCGCAGCCATTTCAGCTTCTGCGGGTCTTTCAGGTTCAGCAGACCGATGCCCAGATGATCAAAGAAAATGAGTTCGGCCGAATCGGTTTTTGATTCGGTGGGGGCAGATTCGCGGAAGTCTTTGGAATGGGCGACATGATTGATCGACGATTCATCGCGCCAGCGGTAAAACGAGCGGCGATCAAGATCGGGCGGGAAGATGATGATCTGGCGGTTGCCAGGGTGGCCAGGCGTGCTGGCCACCCCATCAGCGTCCAGATTGTCATTTTGAATTTTCAGATTCCGGGAAGATAAATTACAAAATTCCGGATTGAACATAACAAACTCAATAAACAAATGAATGAAGTAATTAAGTAGGTAAAACACTTTGAATCGATGAATCTCTGCATTTAATTTCGTGCCATGCACAGATAAATGCTTCAGCCAAAAGATAAAAAACGATGATGATGCAGGCGGGTTATGAAAAAATCGGCTCAGGCGATTAATTTTTCCCAGACCGGTTATTTTGAAATGGAGCCAAGAATGGTCTGTCGATCAGGCATGATCGTTTCCTGCCGGCGGCCGGTGAGCCAGTGGGCCTTGCCCAGAAAAATGGCCTGTATGGGCTGCCCAGGCGGGCATTTTTCAGCGAAATGGCGGGCGAGACGTCTTTGGATTCGGGCGGCGGGATAGGGCGGGGTTCCCATTTTGCTGCGAGCCCAGAGGGTGATGTCGGGCACGAACGTGTTTCCTGATCGTTTGAAAAACGGCCTGAGTTCCTCAGGAATTTGCTCGGTGCTTTCGCCTGAAAATTCCAGCCGCATCTGTTCCACATGGCCAGAATAAAGGGCAAAGGCCGGCCAGGCATCGCACAGCCCCGCCCGTTCAAAAAAAGGCAGAATCGCCACGAACATCAGTAGTAATTGAACAAACCCCATCAGTAGCGGGTTGGCGGCTGGCGTGGCCACAGGCGGGTCAGGGCGAAACAGGACGATTGCCTGAAGGATCATCGAGATATTCCATAAAAGCACATTGGCGCTATGATCAAGTGCCCATGGGCCGAGAAGTGTAATCAGGCCGAGGTGCATGGCGATGATGCCTGCGCGGCCGGCCCGAAAATGGCCTGAAACGAGCAGGAAAGTGACAAAAAGTTCGCCAATGGGCAGCCCCAGGGCCAATTTCGGGGTGATCGTGCTATTTGCCGGGATTTGAAGCAATTGCGTGATTGGGCTTAAAAGGTAGGGGCCCATGGAATGGGCGAACGACCAGTCGAGCTTGGAAAGTGCGGAATGAAAATAAAGCGCGACCGCAAAAAAACGGGCAAATCCGATAGCCCAGGGGCCGGGCAGGGCAGCGTAAATGGCTGATAAGACAAGTGCCTGGTAAAACCATGCCTGCAGCCGCTGCTGGTCAAGGCAAACAAGGGCTGTGCCGCTGAGAAGTATCAAAAGCGAGCCAGTTCGCCCCAGCTTTTGTGTAAGACTTAAGCCAAGGCCGGCGAGGCATGCCAGAGCAAGCCCCCGACTGATTTCAGGCTGAGGCTTCAGCCCCACGGCTGGAAAGTGGGGGATGTTAGGGCTTTCAAACCAGATGGGCCAACTGACGGCCATCATCAGCAGTGTGAAAACGGCGACAATTTGGCGATGCCGCGTGGCGGCTAGTGAGTCAGGCACCACTTTCCACTGTGTTTCGATTGGCCGAAGTGGTAGCCCAGGGGTCGTCGAGAAATCGGGCCAGTAGCGTGGCCAGTCTGCCAGGTGCTTCGATGTGGGGTAGGTGCCCGACCTCTTCAAAGAGTTCAAAATGAGAGCGGGGGATGTGGTCGGCGAGGATTTTCGACGTCTCCGGCGGAGTGACCCGGTCAACCGATCCGGCGACAACCAGAACGGGCATTTCCAGCAGATGAAGCTGGCTGAGAACGTCGTGAACCAGCACGGCCCGGGCCTGGCGGGCGAAGGCTTCGGGTTCCTGGCGAATGGGGTTTCGCTCAACGTGGCGAATCATTCCCTGAATGTGGGCCGGGTTTTCAAAGGCTTTGGCCCCCAGCAGCCAGGGCAGGGTGTGGCGGGTGAAGGTGACGGTGTCCTGCTGTTGTCGAAGCTCGATCCAGCTTTCCACCAGGGCCGATTTCCACGGATAATTCCGGGCATGGCACGACATAAGCACCATGCTTCTGATGCGTTCAGGCGCCATCACGGCCAGATGCTGGGCGATCATTCCGCCCATGCTGTGGCCAACAATATCAGCCTGATCAAGCCCCAACCGGTCAATCAGGTGCAGCACATCGGCGGCCATGTCATCAAGGGTGTAATCTGCAAGTGCCCTCGGGCTCGAGCCGGTGTCGCGTGGGTCGATGGCAATGGTCTGGCGTTTGTCAGAAAGCAGCTTTTGAATTCCGGCAAACGCCTTATGGTTCCCGCCCAGGCCAGGCAAAAAAAGCACGGCAGGGCCCTGGCCCTGAATATCGGTGTGAAGTTCCAGCGGATGAGACATGGGGTAGGTTCTTTGTAAATGTCAGGCGGGGTTGGCAGCCCGATAGCGGGCGACAAAACGGGCGTAATCTTCAGGTGTGTCG